>DNPO01000294.1 GCA_003501375.1 Candidatus Sumerlaeota bacterium
CTATATTCTAACACGATGAAAATCTCATGACGACACCCTCTAAAATAGCAAACACCGCTACACGAAACTTACCTGACGAGTCTCTGCTTTGAAATTTTTTGATTCATACGTTTTTGTGCATGTTATGCGATCAAAAATACGGAATGGTGTGATTGTAACGTTACGTTTTTGTCCCATCGGTCTGGTCTTGTTCGATATATAATATTCATTATAAATGATTTAAATGTAATATTGACACAAGCCAATTTTGTGGCTTATTCCTTGCTCGCTGGTTGACTGTGGAGTTTGCTGTGTCGTCAGGTGCAAAAACGTCATTTTCATCATTCCGAGAGGGGTATTTTCATGAGTCAAATAGTTCGGAAGTTTCCTTTTTGGTGTTTGGTATTATTTTTACTGTTTATGGCTGCAGCTTCCGTGGTTGCCGCGGAAGAGGCGCCTACTGCTACAGCGGGTGCGGCTCAAGCCGCACCCGCTGTTTCTTTGTCCACCATTAGTGCGGGCGATACCGCCTGGGTGCTCATGAGCGCCGCGTTGGTATTGCTGATGACGCCTGCACTTGCGTTTTTCTACGGTGGTTTGGTACGGCGTAAAAATGTGCTTTCTGTTTTGATGCAATGTTTTATGCTTACCTGCCTCATCACCGTGCAATGGGTGTTGTTTGGGTACAGCCTGTCCTTTGGCCCGGATGTTCACGGCGTGATTGGCAGTCTGGCATGGTTTGGGTTGAGGGATGTGACCACCGCACCCAACGCCACCTACGCCGCAACCATTCCGCATCAGGCGTTTATGATTTATCAGGCGATGTTTGCCGTTATTACTCCAGCGCTTATTTTGGGTGCTTTTGCCGAGCGTATGAAGTTTGGTCCGTTTTGCCTCTTCTCCTTGCTATGGGCTACATTAGTGTATGATCCTATTTGTCACTGGGTTTGGGGCGATGGTGGTTTCCTGAAAGCCGCTGGTGTGCTCGATTTTGCCGGTGGTATCGTGGTGCACGTCAGCGCCGGTATGGCAGCACTTGCCGCCGCTCTGGTGATGGGTAAGCGTATTGGATACCCCAATAAGATTTCTCCGCCACACAATTTGCCCTTTGCCGTCTTGGGCGCTGGTATGTTATGGTTCGGTTGGTTCGGCTTTAACGCGGGCAGCGCGCTCAGTGCGGGTAGCATTGCTACCACCGCATTTGTTTCCACCCATTGCGCAGGCGCTGCCGCTGGACTTACCTGGTGCTTGCTTGACTGGATTTTTAACTCCCGTGCCACCATGCTCGGTATGATTACGGGCGCAATTGCGGGGCTGGCCGCTGTAACGCCCGCTTCAGGTTATGTCAACCCGATTGGTGCTTTGTGGATTGGTATTGGTGCATCTGCTGTTTGTTTTGCGTTTGTCGCTTTGTTAAAACCCCGCCTCGGGTATGACGATTCACTCGATGCGTTCGGAGTGCACGGCATCGGCGGTATTTGGGGATCGCTCGCGCTCGGACTTTGGGGTACCAAACTGGTCAACCCGTCAGGCATGAACGGCCTGTTCTACCACGATGCCGGTTCGTTCCTTATTCAGTTGAAGGGTGTTGTCATTACCGGTGTTTACTCGTTTGTTGTTTCCGTCGTGCTGTTGAAACTGGTGGATATGTTTGTCGGTTTGCGTACCAACGAGCATGAAGAACGCGTGGGTCTCGACTTGATCGAACACCGCGAATCGGCTTACACGTTGATTGACTAAAACACAGTCCCTTGAACGACAAGAGGAGCAAATACATGAAATATATTATCGCCATTATCCAACCAGACCGTCTGCAAGAGGTGCTCGACATATTGGAGGCAAAAGCCATCCACTTGGTCACTGTCAGCAACGTCATGGGGCGCGGACGCCAGAAGGGTATTGCAGAAGTTTATCGTAGCCATACCGAGGCGGGCACGCTGTTGAAAAAAGTAAAATTGGAAATTGCCGTCAACGACGAATTTGTCCAAACCACCCTGGACGCCATTGTTACTACCGCGCGTTCCGGGAATGTCGGCGATGGTAAGATATTCGTGCTGGATATGGAGCAGTGCCTTCGCATTCGCACCGGCGAAACCGGTGACGTTGCGATCGGATAAAGTGGAGTCATTCCGTTGGGGCGGAACAAGAGAGCGGCAAGGCAGGGAAAAAGCACGATTTTTTTTTGAGGCGCGGGAGAAGCGTGGTGTCCTCTGAACTTGACCATCTCTTGGCGGATTGCGCTCTTGCTTTCTATAATCTCGGCAACGCCTGCCAGGAAGAAGGCAGGACGGCGGAAGCGGTTGAGGCATACCAAAAAGCACTGGAACTGAAACCAAGTTATGCCGAAGCCTTGAACAACTTGGGAAACATTGTCACGGCACAAGGAAACTTTTCGGCAGCATTGGGTTTTTATGAACGTGCCCTTGTCGTCAATCCAAATGATAGCACCTATTGGGGAAACATCGGTGCTGTTCAATTCATGCTCGGCGAGTTTGAGCGGGCAATTCACACCTACCACAAAGCATTGGAACTCAATCCCCATTCCGCAAAAGTGCTCAGCAACTTGGGCAATACAGTGTCCGCTTTGGGACGCTTTGCCGAGGCGAAAGAGTATTACGAACGTGCCATGGCATTGGAGCCAACTCAACCGATCTATGCCACAAACTTGGGGAGCGCGTTATTTCGGATGGGCGAATTTGAGCAGTCGATCGAAGCCCATCGACGTGCCCTGCACTTGCAGGGTGATCTGCCGCAGATCAAACTCAATCTCGCCCTTGCGCTCCTCGCCTCTGGGCAATTTGAGGAGGGGTGGCCTCTCTACGAAACCCGATGGCAAACCGATGAATTGGCGCACGCGTATCGCGATTTTCCGCAACCCCTCTGGCGGGGCGAAACGGAAAAAGGCCGCACGCTCTTTATTCATTTTGAGCAAGGATTGGGTGACACGCTTCAGTTTTGCCGCTACGCCTCCCTCGCAGCGGCAAAAGGAATGCGTGTGATTCTGGAAGTGCAAGAGCCACTGGTACGATTGTTAAAAACGTTAGAGGGTGTTGAAGTGATCGGCCCAGTAGGCGATGCTCCACCGACCTGCGATTTCCACTGCTCGACCATGAGTTTACCCCTGGCATTTCAAACGCGGCTCGACACCATTCCGGGCCATACACCGTACCTGCGCGCCAACCCGCAAGACGTGCAGGTATGGAAAGAGAAACTGGCACCGTTGGCACCGGGTAAAATGCGGGTGGGCATTACCTGGGCGGGAATGTCACGCCGCTACGCCGCGGAGGCGGCAATGACGGACCGTCGACGTTCGATGTCACCGGAATTGCTTGAATCGCTCTTTAAAAACAATAACATTTGTTTCTTCAGCCTGCAAAAGGACGGAGAAAAAGTAGCGGACTCTTTCGGATTAGTCGACATGATGGACGAGTGTCACGATTTTGCAGATACGGCTGCGCTGATCGAAAACCTTGACTTGGTTATCAGCGTGGATACATCCGTTGCGCATCTGGCAGGCGCATTGGGCAAGCCCGTGTGGTTGATGAACCGCTTCGACAGTTGCTGGCGTTGGTCACGCGATAGCGAATCAACACCGTGGTACCCTTCCATGCGTATCTTTCACTCCCCCGCGCCGGGCGACTGGCAATCTGTGGTGACCCGGGTGGCGAATGAATTGCACAAACAAATCACGATCTAATTTTTCACCCCCTGCCCCTGCTTTGCCACAGCTAAAACTTTCCTCTTGACGTTTTTCTCTCCCTTTGTTACGCTAATCAGGACTTGCAACTGAGTTGCAAGTGGAAAATCCGGGAGGGAGATGTCACGGTATGGACAAAAAACGTAAAACTCAAACTTTGTCCGAAGCACTGGTAACACGTGGTGTTCGCATGACGCGTCAGCGGAAAATCGTGCTCGATCTTTTGGAAAATGCGTCAGGGCACCTGGATGCTGCCGCCGTCTTGGAACAAGCGCGTCGAACAGACCCCGGCATTGATCGCGCAACGGTCTATCGCACGCTTTCGCTGCTCAAACGTTCGGGTTTAATTGAGGAATTAGACCTGCTGCACCTCGGCGGCAAGGGGCACTATTACGAACGCCGCGAAACGGGTACGCATGTCCACATCGGATGTGTCGGCTGCGGACAGATTGTCGAATTTCCCACGCGCCTGATTGCACGCCTCGAAGCCGATATTCAAGAGATCACCGGATACAAGGTAGAATCCACTCGCGTGGAGGTGGCCGGGCGTTGCCCGCGCTGTGCCCAAGGGCAATAAAAAATTTAAATTTAAGTTGCGACTGAGTCGCAAAAGGAATAACGGGAATGGATACAGAAGGCCCGGGTAAGAAAACAACAGAACTTTTCAGTGATGATAGCACGCGTCACATTATTTTGTGTGGGCCGCCCAATGTGGGCAAAAGCATGATCTTCAATTGCCTGACCGGGCGCTATGCAGCGGTTTCCAATTATCCCGGCACCACCGTGGAAATTTCCTCTGGGCGTTGCACCCTGCTGCCGGGTTACGAAGCATCTGACACACCGGGTGCGTATTCCTTGTTGCCAATCTCCGATGAAGAACGCGTGACGCGCGACATTTTGCTGAATTTGCAAGACGCATTGGTGGTGCATGTGGTGGATGCAAAAAATCTGCGGCGCATGCTACCCATGACGCTGGAACTACGCGAACTCGGGCTGCCCATGATGCTGGTGCTCAACATGATGGATGAGGCGCGGCAGTATGGAGTTGAAATTGATACATACGAGTTGAGTCTCTTGTTGCAAATCCCCGTGGTGGCAACAACCGCCATTAAGGGGACTGGCATTCCCGAGTTGTGCCGCACGATTCAGCACGGCGACTTTCGTCCGAAGTCGTTTGCCATGACCTATGATAATAATCTCCGCGTTATGGCGCAAACGCTCGGGTTGACACAACCGGAAGGTACGCCCTTTAATCCAACGCTCCTGGCGGCATCACCAGCAGCATCCGCATTGCCGCTGAATGAGATGGGTGCGTTTGAACTTGCCGTTCGCAAAACACGTCAGGCATATGCCGATGATATATTGGCTTCGTGCGCTATTTTTCCGCCGCGTACGGTGGGCAAGGTGGCAAGTGTGCTGGGACGCCTCACCTTTAACGTGTGGACGGGCGTGCCGATTGCATTGCTCGTTCTATACTTTGGCGTCTATAAATTTGTCGGACAGTTTGGCGCGGGAACGTTAGTCAACTTTTTGGAAAAAGATTTGTTTGAAAAATATGTCACACCCCACCTGACCCGGTGGGTGGAAGCGCTTTTGCCGTGGCCCATACTGCAAGATTTGTTTGTGCATGATTTTGGGATGCTAACGTTGGGGCTGCGTTATGCTATTGCGCTGATTCTTCCCATTGTCGGGACGTTCTTCCTCTTCTTTTCCATGCTGGAAGATTCCGGGTATTTGCCGCGTCTGGCACTGCTGCTCGATCGCGTGTTCAAGCGTATCGGACTGAATGGCCGCGCGGTAATTCCGATTATTCTCGGCTTTGGTTGCGGCACGATGGCGGTGATGGTAACGCGCATTCTGGAGACAAAGCGCGAGCGCATAATTGCCACGTTGTTACTGGGAATGGCGATCCCTTGTTCGGCGCAGCTCGGTGTGATTCTCGGCATGCTGGCAGGGCATCCCACGGCATTGCTCGCATGGGCGGGCGTTATCACGGTAATTTTTCTGGGACTCGGCTGGTTGGGCGCGCGGCATCTGCCGGGGGAAGCGCCCGCGTTCTATCTGGAAATGCCCCCCCTGCGCCTGCCAAAACTCGCCAACATCGTTACGAAAACGTACTCGCGCATGCACTGGTACTTTCTCGAAATTTTGCCGCTGTTTGTTGCGGTGAGCGCGCTCATTTGGATCGGTAACATCACCGGGGTTTTTCAATGGGTCATCCACGTGATTCAACCGCTAATCGGGTTGATGGGATTGCCCCCCGAAACTGCCAGCGCATTTCTGTTTGGTTTCTTCCGTCGTGATTACGCTGCGGCGGGATTGCTCGATCTTCAGCGCAACGGGCTGCTGAACGCGCACCAGACGTTTGTGTCCGTTCTGGTTATTACCTTGTTTTTACCGTGCGTCGCGCAATTCTTTGTGATGAAGAAGGAGCGGGGCTGGAAATTTACCCTGGCCACCAGCGCCACCATTATGGTGGCTGCTGCACTGGCTGGAATTATCTCAAACTTCATTTTGACGAAAACGGGGTGGATGTAACATGCAATGTCCGTCTTGCCACAAAGAATTTGACCCCAGTGAAAGCATCGCCGCCTGTGCCAGTTGCGCGGGCAAAGGATCGTGCGGACGCATCCGCTGTCCCCACTGTGGAAACGAAACGGTTCGTGAGCCAAACATACTGCAAAAAATCCGCAATTTATTCCCGGTGCGCAAAAAAAAATCCCCAGTACACCCGGGGCAACTCAAGAAGGCGAAACTCTTGCTTTCCGATTTGAAACAGGGACAGAATGCGATGATCGAAGCCTTTGAAGACTTGGCGCATGTGCGCAAGTTTTTATCGCTCGGAATTCTGCCCGGCACGCCAGTACATGTCGTGAAGCGCTTTCCAGCGGTGGTGCTGCGCTCTGGATACTCCGAATTTGCCTTTGACCGTCGCCTGGCAAAAACGGTACGGGTACAATTGATCGAGGATAAATAAAATGACGATTACCGCTTGGGTTTTACCATTCCATGCAGCAATTCGAGATAGCGGTGTGCGGATTTGTTCCACGTAAATTTTTCCGACTGCCCCAGCCCGCGCATGCGCAAATCGCGGCGTAGAATTGGTTGTTTTTCCAGCGCGATAATGGATTCCGCAAAGGCCGCATCTGACGGGTCAGCATACAGCGCCGCTTCACCACAAACCTCTCGTAACGACGTTTGTCCTGTGGTCAGCACCGGGCATTCCATCGTCATTGCCTCCAGCGGTGGCAGCCCAAACCCCTCGTATCGCGAGGGATAAATCAACGCTAATGCACCCCGATACAATTGGCCCAATTCGGTTTCATTCACATATCCCCGTTCCTCCACCCATCCCGCCAGTTTGCCTTCGGCGAGCAAGCGATCAAATTCGGGAGAAATGGGATATGAACTCCCCGCCAGAATCAAGCGGGCAGAGATTTTGTTTTCGCGGCGCAACTCGGAGAACACTTTGAGAAGTTCCGGCAGCCCCTTGCGCGCGTGGTAGCCGCCGACATAGACAAAATACCCTTCGTAGATCACCATTTCAGACGACGCACTGTCACGTGTCACCTCTTCCAAATCTACCGCAGGGTATACCACGTGCGGTTCGTTGCGCGTTTTGAAATGTCGCAAAATTTGTTCGCGGGAAAATATCGAGTCCGTCATCAACAAATCAGTTCGGTCCAGATCACGTTGCACCAGCGCCGTGTAATGCGCCCGCAATTTTTCATTGGCAAAAAAATTCGGAATCATCAGAGGCAGCACATCGTGTAAAGTCATCACCACCGGCTTGCGTTTCCACAATCGGGGAATGTTGCCGTTTGCTGGAAAATGCACCACGTCCGCCCCCAGCGCCGCCAGCGGAACCATCCATTCATGCCACGGGCCGGGCCGCAAAAACGAACCGCGGCGAACAGCATGCGTTCCGGGGGGCACAGCGGTCTGGAGCGGCACGCGATGCAGCAGACGCACGTCCAGTGTTGGTTCCAGCGCCACGCACGCACGATACAATCCCGTGAGTACCTTCGCCATGCCAGCGGAGGGTTGGTGCAAAACAGAGGCATCGACTAAAACGCGCATGCGGTGTTTTTCCTAAACAAAGCGTGGATAAGAATTTGCATTTCACTACAGCACACAGTGCATCCATACTGCTTTTCCACTGTGGAATCAACCTTAATCCACCACGAGTGAAATGAAGGAACCAAGGACATCTCAAAGTACAGATGCTAAATCCTTTGGTTCATATATGCTTTATGCTGTTTGGTGTACATCCCGCAGGGATGAGATATACGATAGCCGGGGGTAAGCGAAGCGCAACCCCCGGTATGAACCCAATGTTTATGCACCCTGAAGGGGTGCGACAACATGGAAGAATTTCGCAATCGGGTGTGTTTTTCCCTATTCTTGTCGCACCCTTTCAGGGTGCATGTTTTCTGATATTTCCCGGGGGTTGCGCTTCGCTTACC
>DNPO01000347.1 GCA_003501375.1 Candidatus Sumerlaeota bacterium
CGGTTTCTTCTTCCTCTTCATCGTGAAAACTCGACGGGTCAGCCGTCCCCCGTGTTTACAGGACTTTTCAGTGGTTAGGAAACGTCGGGGTTAGTGTGAAATGCGAAGTTCGGGATGGAAATAACCGTTCGGTTTTCGTGTTTTCGAGAGAGGAAAACGTTAAGGTTGCGGGTTTTCGGGGAATTTTCGCCCTTCTCTCCCCTATTATTTACGCTCATTACCCCCCCACTTTAAAATTGAATTCACTTATTCCTCTTGCGGCGGGTCGTCCGGTTGCTCCTCCGACTCGGTTGGCAACAGGTCGGAAAGCGTCGCTGGATCGGTCAGACCCGATAAAATGGCTTCGACGATCATCGAGTCCTCCAAATCCAGTTTGTCGCAGAGGGCGTCCGCGTCGCGCTCCCCGGCAAGGATGCGGCGGATGGCGGCGACAAGGTTAGTCCAGCCACGTTCTTCCAGCCCGGACAAGGCTTGTTCCAACTCCTGCCGTATTTTTGGTTCCTGAACGGACGCAATGACGTCAAAAATCAGGGGGGCCTGTTGTCTCAACTCATGCCGGGTTCCAGCGTAGTTGCGCCGGGCCTCGCGGGCAAGGCGTCGTCGGTCGCTGGCTTCGGCTTGGAGTTTCGCCTGCAGGATCGGGTCAGACGCAGCCAGCGCCTCCTGCTCCGCAATCTCGGCGAGGATGGTGTAGGTCTGCCAAATCTCCGCCGCGCCGGGGGCGAGGGTTTGTTTAATAACAAGCGCTTCCTCCGCCAGTTTTCGCGCTTCGGGCAGGCGTTTGGGGTAGTTTGTTTGCAGAAGGTCACCGAGGTTGCTAAGATATTTCGACAGATTGACCCGGTCGCTTGTCTGCTGTCCAATATCAATCGCCTTGCGGTACCACATCTCCGCCACGTCCGGTTTGCCAGCATTTTCCCAGAGAATGGCCAGGTAGTTCCAACACATGGCTGCATTCGCCAAGTTACCGAGTTCTTCGTCAATGCGGGCCGATTCATGGTAATGCCGCTCAGCTTCGTCCCACTGTTGCGCTTCTTGGTAGACAATCCCCAATTGACACCAAGCCACGGCTTCCATTTCCGGCTCCCGCAGTTTGTGGAACAACGCCAAGGCGGCATGGTGCCGTTTTGCAGATTCAGTCAAATCGTTCTCCTGCAGTGCCAATATTCCAAGTAGTCCCTGTACAACACCCTGTTCACGCAGTTCTTTTAAATCCTCGAAAATTTTTAACGCATCCAGATACACCTGCCGTGCCTCAGCGAATTGTTCTTGTTCCGTGAATAGCGTAGCCAAATCAGTGAGCCAGCCACCGCGCTGTCGAAGAACGTCGTCGGATTGGCTCAACGCTTCAAGGCTATTCAACGCTTCACGGTATTGCGTAGCAGCCCAATCTGGTCGTCCGCTGGAACGGAAACAGCGTCCCAAGCGGCCTAAAGTTATTGCCCGGTTATAAGAAGGCCCGTTGCCTAGTTGGACAAGAATATCCTGGAAAACTTTCGTCGCCTCGAGCGACCGGCCCTCGGTACACAAGCGCTCACCCCGGTTGGACTGTGCAAGAAACCATGCCTGTGAGCCACCTCCCCCCGCCGCATCTTGCACCTTGGCTGCCAAAATGGCCTCCTCCTGTTTGAGGCCAAAGTAGCGGAGGAAAAGGTTTACGTTGTCAGCGAAGTCCGCCGCATCCGGGGCTCCAGCATCAAGGGCGGCATGGACGGCCTGGAGGAGGTTGGGCAATTCCCGCCAGGCGATATCTCGCACCTGATGCGGATTCTGGCTATCCTCACGATAAAGATCACCGGAAAGGGCGTAATACCGCCGCCAATGGACATCGCGCAGGCGTTCGCGCTCCGCCGCGCTCAAACGCGCCCAGAGCATCGGCGCGAGAGTGGGGTGGAAGCGGAGAAAGGGAACGCCCACACTGGGGATGTTTTCCGTCTCAATCAATGCGGCTGCCTCCAACTGCTGGCGCAGTCCGGGCCAGATATCAGCGGGTGGCGCGGGCGGGAGTTCGGCGAGTTGCGCCCGAAAAGCGTCAACGAATTCGCGGAGTTGGGCATCGTCCGGGAGCGCCTTGCCCATCGCTTGAAAGCATTCCTCCGCCTTGCCCCCCTCCACCGCGGCGAGGAAGTCCGTGCATTGCTGGCGGTGTTCCGCATACGGATCGCCAAGTCCCGTGATTGCGCAAAGATCGTCCTCGAATGCCCCGCCCTGAAAAACGCCCAGGCGCGGCAATGCCTGCCGGGCGGCTGCATCCAACCGGTCGAGCGACAGTTCCAGCGATGCCAACAGCCAGGCGGGGGTATCTTCATCAATGAGAGATTGCACATCGTAAGATGCGAATTGCGGGGAAATGCTGAGCAGGTTTTCCAATCGACTACCCACATTGGCGATACGACGGGTTTTGAGTTCCTGCGATAGTACGCGAATGGAAAGGGGGTGGAACTTTATCTGGTCGAACAGGTAAACCAATCCCACGCGATCCGGTGGGGGGATGGTAGGTTCCGGAGGCAGTTTTCTCAGCACAGCGAACCACTCCAATGCGTCGTCGGGGAACTCTTTGGTTCCCAGACCATCAAGTTGAATACGTCGGTGTATCCTCGTTCCTTTGATGCGATAATCTTTATGTTTGAATTCAGAAATACGGGTGGTGCAGAGAACGCGCGAACCGCCCGCTTCGGACCACAGGACGGCGGCGTCCAGCAACTTCTGGAGCGATTCCGGGGTAACGGTTTCGAGGTTGTCGAGCATAACGAGCGTGGGCTTCTCTTTCAGCGCGGCGGCCGCCGAGGGCTTTACTTGTTCCTCGTTTTATTTATTGCTCAGTTGGATTATAAACAATAATTGGAACGTCTTTAATTATCGTTTCTCCATTTGAGAACAATACGCATAATTTTATAATACTCTTGTATCTTTTTACGCTTTCGTCTTTAAGTTCTACTTTTACATTCCAATCCGTGGTGTCTTTGAGTTCATTTTTTTCAATTGTGACAAACGTTGGGCCAACAGTCATGCTGTTACTTGTCTCTTGGTCGGAAAATTTGATATTGGAGATTTTACTTTGTAGATCGGTTGGCCACAGGCGAATATTTTGCGTTCTTGGCATTTCATTTTGGAATACAAAACTTGCGACAGATGGTTCAACATGTAAAGAACCCTCAACAAAGACAACTACAGGCAATTTTATTTCTTGTAACTTATCACCGATGCCGACTTTAAACGCTATGGCACTGTTTATGGCCCCTTCATTTATTTTTGGGACAGTAAGTTTCACACAAAATGGGATATCTACTTCTTTGTAAGATGCCTTTAAATTGAGTTGTGAATTCAAGGAAGCCTTGTCAACCATACATGATATGTAATCTGGAAAACCTCCATCTGTTATTTCGATAACATCAGAAGATTTGTCAGTTGGTAGTAGTATACGGATTTTTCCTTGTTTTTCTCTTTTTCCCCCTGCTTTCTCGTATCCGAAATCAATCAATTGTGGTAAAAATGAAACACAATTTACTGTTGTTCGTGATACAGATATTAATTCCTTCTCTTCTACCCCAGAGCGTTCTGACTTTATTTCTAAGGATTGTAAATATTCAAGATATCCGCCAGATGATGTTGATAATCTTAAATCAACAGAAGCTATTTCATGTGGTGCTAATGTTGGTTTATCTATCGACACCGCCAGACATTGACAACTCTTTGGGCCTAATTTGATATCTAACACATCGGATGACATGTTTTCTATTTTACAAGTCCAAGTGCAACTCGTGTATTGATCCATAACGCCCGCATTATGACTCCAGCCAGTTAATGGACGTACCAGAGTAGACTCTTTTTTATTTGATTCTCCACTTTTCTTATCGCGTTTTGAACAACTGCAAAGCAATAAAAATGTTATTGAAAGGAGAATAATACATCGATGCTGAAAAAGCATTGTTATCTCCTTTGTAAATATAACTTAAATATAATATAAAATCCAACAACTATGAAAACAATTATCAGAGGGAACCAGCGGCCAAAAGGGGAGGTGGTTGAGTTGTTACCGATGGTTAAATTTGGGTTGTTTTTATTCTGGCCTGACGGCTTCTGTGAAAGTTTTGTATCTAAAGGCTTTTCGTCGACTCTAACACTTGTATCCAATTTTGAGACGATATTTTTCTTTAACTCTGCCCCATTAACAATTTCTTGTGATGTTAACCCTCCAGATTCTTGTTTTCCTCCCGGTACAACATAACTGACACCCATTATTCTATCTGTAACCCTTGTATCTGGAGGAAAGGAAACCTGAAATGTGGAATCAGGCAAATCAACGTTTAATCTTAGATCGTTGACTAATATTTCATCCACTATTTTTCGATAACTTTTATCTGGATTTATGAAAAACCATGTCATTTTCCCTTTTGTTGGCCAATATCGCATAAACCCATCTATTTTTTTCTGATCCAAAACTTCAACAATATAAGACGGATGTGCTGGGTCTTCTTTTAAGACCAAGGATTCTTTTATAGGAGTATAACCTAAATCAGGAGCTACCCAAAACAAGCGTTCTGGCATCGGTGTTTTTGCTGTAGCCTCATCCCAACCTAATTTATAACAAAGATGTCCATTTATTGTCTCTTCTCCCTTGATGGCAATTTGCCCCGTATCCAAGTATTCTAAGAAAGTACCATTGATTAAATGGGATGGTTTATTAGAAACAGTGCCAGTATCCTCGGACGGTTTTATAGCAGCCAACGTTAAGTACGCATTGTCGAGAATTAAATGGCTTTCTGTTTCTTCTGTAATAACACCGGAATGTGTCTCAGCGGCATATACCCGTTGAGTTTTACCATCCCAAGATCGCATTTCTCCAAATTGCGCTTGTTTTGTTCCGTTGCTAGCAACAATCCCAGATTCTTCTTCTTTTAGGGCTTTTTCTCGTTTTACGCTAAATATTCTGTGAGCCCACATTCCAGGATCATCGTCTTTTGATGCTTCCACGCGTATTTTGTCAAAATCAATCACAAGTGTATTTATTTTTGTATAATCATTTCTGACTATATCCGCTAGCTCTTTAGCAGTTATTTCTGGCAACCGGTTTTGAGCAAATACCCTCGCTCCGGATAAAACACAGAGGAGGAACAAACAATAACATAGGGCAGTGTTAATAGGAGAAATTCTCATGACGTTTTTTATCTTTCCCGTTTTTACATGCGATAAATTGTAACTTACAAAAGAGGTAATAGCAAAAGTTTCAAAGGCAAGGTTTTTCTCGAACCGCAGTCCCTGGAAAAAGCAACATATCTTGAACCTTCGCTATTACCTCTTGCGTTTACTTGCAATTGCTTGTGGCACTTGGGATAGTGCCGCAAGAGTGTTCAACAGACGAGGATGGATTAACACAGAATGTTCTATTGACGGTAACTCCTGGTTGATAGACGCAATTGCCTGTGTAGTATTTTCCACATGAACCAGTTACTAGTGCACATTTGTCCTTGCAACTTGATGATTTTTGGCATTTGCTATAAGAGACTGCTGTTGGACAGGGCGTTCTGTATCCCAGTGCCGCGCATCCTAGTGGAGAATAACTCACTTCGTTTTTATATGATGGATCGCTATCGGGACACATAGTTTGCTTCAACAGGTCGCCAGAAATGCTGCAGGCATTAGTTCCAGATGCGGCACCATCTTTTATTTGGCTGAATGTGCTACAATCTACAGGATCGTTAGCACTAACGGTTATAAATCCCAAAAGTCCAACCGCAACGGTAAAGGCTAGAGGCTGTCGTCACGAG
>DNPO01000054.1 GCA_003501375.1 Candidatus Sumerlaeota bacterium
CAAAACGCTGGGTTGCACCCGATGGGGAACCTCAATTCTTCACACATCAAGGGCGCTTTTCCACGGGCTGGCTTTGCGGGCATCAAAAAGACGGGGGCAAAGCAAAAAGAGTCAAAAAAGCCTCTTCCGGCCTCGCCAAGGCAAGACAACGGTTTTCACGGTCAGCGAATTTGTTCGCGCCGACGACATAATGTAATCAGTGGTTTTCTGTTGTAATGTTGCCACCATCCGTCCTTTTTTCTTGGTATTTTTTCCTTCTCGCAAAACAAAGAATACCAAAAAAGGACCGATGGTACTGCTGTATTATGGGGACACTAAACATCGGATGAAGGATTAAGGGGGGCAGGAAAATTTTGAGGGGGAAACCAGGACGGCATCCAGACTTCCGAAATCCTCAATGATGCGGCGTTCCACCTCTTCAGCGGACATTTCTGGCGCAACGAGGGGTTGCGCAATGGCTCCCCGCGCGGCTGCTTCTGCTGCAATGGATAACAGTTTGCCGCTTTCCTCCGCCGCACGCAGAACGAACCGAATGCCAGGGCGAGCCAGCGCTAAACAGGTACGGCGCATGGAGGCACTGTCGGCGTCATGCACCAAAATCGTGAGCGGAGCATCGGCTGCAGATGTCGTGGGCATGGTTATTTTTCTTCCCGCGTTTGCTCTACCAACCGCACCACCGTCCAGAGGCCCAAGTGCTCGAACAAGTGCGCCTTGATGTGCTCGCGCAGGGCTTGCATGTGTTTCATCTGATCGGCAAAAAGGCTTGGGTCGTCAATGGCAATGCGTACTTCCAAGGTTTCCGCGCCGTCTTCTTGAAGGACAGCCAAATTGCAAGGCGCGCCGGGCAGCAGGTCGTTGACCACTTCCTGCACCTGCTCCAGAGTGAGGCGAACGCCTTCGACGGTGACGATATTATCAATGCGTCCCGACACCAACTCAATGCGCTGAAGAGTGCGTCCGCAAGCGCAAGGCTCCGGGTGCAAAATGGCCAAGCAGCCCGTGCGGTAACGAATGAGCGGCGTGGCTTCGCGGGTGAGCGTGGTCAGGGTGAGTTCACCCGCCTGACCTGCGGCAAGCGGCGCGCCGGTTTCGGGGTCAAGGATTTCGGCAAGGAAGTTATCTTCACTGAGGTGCAGGCCGTTATGCTCGCCGCACTCGGTGGCAAGGCCCGGCTCCGTCATCTCGGAAAGGCCGTAACTGGCGTAGGTTTTAATCTGGAGTCGCTCTTCGATTTCTTTGTGCAAATCGGGCGTCCAAGCGTGCGCAACCAAAAACGCGCTGCGCAGGCTAAGCGGGGCGGGGTCTTCGGAACCAAGAGTTTGGGCAAGGTGCAGCGCTTGGTTGGGGGTGGCGATCAGCACGGTAACCCGGTAATTTTTCAGGAGTTCGGCTTGGCGTTTGGGGGCGAGACCCGACGCGGGAATGACGGATGCACCAAGGAGTTCGGCGGCGGATTGCGCCCCCATCCCTGCGGCATCCTGCGCGTAGTCGAGCGAAATCTGCACCACGTCTTCCTTGGTAACGCCCGCCGAGGTGAGCGCGCGCGCGGCCATGCGGGTCCAGACGGCAATGTCGTTGTGGGTATAGCCGACCACAACCGGGCCGCCTGCTCCGGCGGCAGGGTGGAGACGCACCACGTCATGCAACGGTACCGCGAAAAGTCCAAACGGCTGATGCGCCAACAAATCTTCCCGGGTGGTGCGGGGGAAACAAGCGAGGTCTTCTAAAGAGCGCACTTGTTCCGGGAGAACACCTGCCTTATTGAACTTTTCTCGATAAAGTAGAACATTGCGATAAGCGCGGTTAAGGGTCGCCTGTAAACGCTCCAGTTGAATCTGACGCAGATCGTCGCGTTGGGCGGTTTCTGGCTTGGGATCGAGAATGGACATGGTGTGTCTCCTAAAAAATACTAACCGTTAATTGACGTTAGTTGCGGTTTATCAGCGTCCAACTAGCGTGCATTAGCGGTTTCCTGGTTTGTTTCCCAGCCTTCTTGGTAGCCACGCCCGAGGTAGGCACGTTGAACGTCATGGTTGTTGCGCAGACTCGCGCTTTCGCCTTCCAGCACCACCTGTCCGGTTTCAAGCACATAGCCGCGGTCCGAAACCGCCAATGCAAGCCGGGCATTTTGCTCCACCAGCAACACGGAAGTTTCCGCGTTAACCAAAATGCGGAGTGATTGGAAAATCTCCCGCGAAATTTTTGGGGCCAGCCCCATCGATGGCTCGTCGAGCAGAAGCAGCGCCGGGCGCGACATCAGCGCGCGACCAATCGCCACCATTTGCTGCTGACCACCGGACAGGGTACCCGCCGCTTGTTCACGGCGCTCGCGCAGGATGGGAAAGAGGTTATAAATCATTTCCAAGTCTTCGCGCGCATCGGACTGGCTGCGCGTATAGCCGCCCAGAATAAGATTGTCCTCTACCGTCATGGGGGCGAAAAGTTGGCGACCTTCGGGAACAAGCGCAATGCCTTTGCGCACGCGTTGCTCTGCGGATAAACGAGTTACATCTTTACCCTTCAGGTAAACCGTTCCGTCTTTTGGGCGAATCAAGCCGGCCAACGCGGCGAGCAGGGTGCTCTTGCCGCTGCCATTAGCGCCGATGAGCGTAACGATCTCCCCACGCGAGACGTGTAGGCTGACGCCCTTGAGCGCGAGGATTTGTCCATAGGCGGCGGCGAGGTTTTCGATGCGGAGCATAACGAACCTTTTTTTCAAGTTAAACACAGAGATAGCCCCCGGGGGGGGAAAACACCCCCATTGGGCAAACACTCCCTTAATTTACGCGTCCAGTTTTTAGGGGTTTTTTAGTTATTCGTATAGACAGCGCTTTTTGACATGGCTCTTTGCGTCAGAGTGGCTTGTTTGCGCACCTCGGCAAAAAGCCCCGGGATGCCCTCGCGGTTTTGTGCCTCCGCCGCATCTTCGAGTTGCCCCGCCGCATCACGCAGTGTGAAAGCAGACATGTTGCCAGCCAAGCCCTTAAGCGCGTGCGCAACGTTTTGAATACCTGGCAGGTTCTCCTGAAAAATCACTTGATCCAGTTCCGTCATTCTTCCCGTGATTTCGCCAAAAAAGGCTTCTATCAGCGTTTTTCCAATCTCACGATCATCCATTAGGCGGTTCAGAAAATCGGCTTCATCAAAATAGGCTGTCAGATTTTCCGCATTTTTTTCTTCAGCATTCGCGCTCTTTGCACGTGCGAGCCAACCTTGAATCATTTCCACCATAACTTTGGGATTTACCGGTTTGCTGATAAAGTCATCCATTCCCGATTCTATGCACTTTTGCCTTTCATCGGGGAAAGCATGCGCCGTCATGGCGATAATGGGAATGCGTGAATTTCGTACCCCGGAATTTGGATTGCGAATCACCTGAGTGGCATCATAGCCATCCATTTCGGGCATTTGGCAATCCATCAGCACGAGGTCATAATCCTTTTTGCGCAACGCTTCCAATGCGGAAAGGCCATTGTTAACCACTTCAGATTGGAGCGCGTATTTTTCCAGAATGGTTCGGGTAACAATTTGATTTACCGGATTGTCTTCCACGATCAAAATGCAGTGGTGGTGACGTTCCGCTTCGGTTAACGTGTGCCGGGTGATAAAGGCGGGAGGCTCCACTCCTTTATCCACCACATAAGGAGCAAACAGCAGAGAGAAGCATTGCATAATCTGGTGCATTTTTACCGGTTTTTGTAGGTATGCCGCAAAGCCCACCTCGTGATACAACTCGCCATCGCCGCGCTTGCCCAGTGAGGTGAGTAAAATCAAGTGCGCTTTTGAGAAGCGCTCATCCTGTTTGATTCGACGTCCCAAATGTTCCGCACTTTCGCCTTGCAGGTAGACATCTAAAATTACGCTATCGTACGGCTTGTTCTCCTCCAGGCCTTTTTCCAATGCGGCCCAAACCTCTTTCGCGTCGCGCGCTTCACCCACGGTGGCTCCCCAGGAACACAGAACCACACGGAACACCTGGCGTACTGAGGAACTGCCATCCGCTATTAAAACATGCCGCCCGGCAAGGGAGAGGGTAGCAGGCGTTACATCCGACACATGCTCTTGCTTGGAGAAACGAGCGGTAAACCAAAATCGCGCGCCCCTGCCTTCCAAACTCTCCACTCCGATGTCGCCACCCATCATATTGACCAAACGCTTAGCAATGGATAGGCCCAAGCCCGTACCACCGTGCTTGCGCGCGATGGAACCATCCGCCTGGGTAAACGGAGTAAACAATTGCGCTATTTTATCCCCTGGAATGCCGGGGCCCGTATCCGTAACTTCAAACAGGACTTGCGCAAACTCTGCGGTTTCCGTCTCCAACTTGACTTGCAAACTCACCTCGCCCTGCGCGGTGAACTTGACTGAATTGCCTATCAAATTCAGCAACACTTGACGCAGACGTCCAGGATCACCGCGCAGCAAAGATGGTACCTCGGGATCAATCAAGCAAACCAGTTCCAGCCCCTTTTCCAATCCTTCCAGGGCCATCATGTCCACAATATCTTCTAACGTAATACGCAGGTCAAAGGACAGGTTTTCCAAGGACATTTTTCCGGCCTCAATTTTAGAAAAATCCAGAATGTCATTGATAATGGTCAATAACGAAGTACCGCTTTTTCGCACAATGTCCAGATATCCGCGTTGCTCCGGTTGCAACTCCGTCTCCATCAAAACTTCTGTCATCCCAATAACCCCGTTCATCGGGGTGCGTATTTCGTGGCTGATATTGGCCAGGAATTCACTCTTGGCCCGGTTGGCGACCTCTGCCTGCAAGGCCATTTCCTGCGCTTTGACCAGCGCATCCTCCAACCGTGCGTTGGCCTGTTCCAACTGCTCCTTTGCCATCTGCAACTCACGCTCCATACCCTTGCGCAGGGTGACGTCGCGCACAATACCGACTCCATGCCAAGCGCCTTCGATTTCCATCGCGGAAAGCGATAATTCCATCACCATTTCGCGTCCGTCTTTGCGCAACCCAGGGAGTTCCAGCGTTTTACCGACAGCGTTGCCTTGGCCCGTTTTCTGAAAAGCGGAGAAGGTGTCCACAAACCGTTCTCGGTAGTGGTCCGGTGCCAATAACTCATGGAGTTTGCAACCCACCGCTTCGCTTTCATTCCAACCAAACAAGGTTTCTGCGGCAGGATTCCAAAATGCAATACATCCCTCGGAATCCATAAGCACAATGGCATCACGCGCGGATTGCGTAATTTTGAAGAGAATGTTTTTGGATTCCGCGTCGGTCAACCCGAGTAAGTTTTTCATAAATCATCCTCTGGATAAAGCATGCTATTAACCCACGCAACATCCGGCATCCGCTCAGAAAAATGTTTTCCCCAGTAGAACTCCCCACGTCGCTATTATTGTACATACCAAGGTCTCTTTGTCAAGAAGTGCCTCTTTCAGATTTCCCCATGGATACACACCCTGTCGTGTTTTTTGCCAACCTCTTAATTTGCAAGATTGGCGAAATAGTGGCACCCTCTTTTGTTGAAGGAATAGGACATTGGTTTAATTTTGCATACCAAAACAGACGATAAGCAAGTTGTTTTTTTTGAGAGTGGTTGCCTATTGATATATGAACTCTCCCTAAAATTCTTCCCGCCCCATAATTTCTTGCTCTTTCCAATTGCCATAGGCTTGGCCGCTTGGTAAGAGTGTTTGATGCAACAGTTCCAAAATTTGCGGATGAATCTGCCCGGGTGGAGCGCTGGCGAAAGGCGTTTGCGGCACCGGCATAAAAGTATGTGTATGAATCCGCGCGCCCAACTTGGTAAGGTGATGGATTGCGCCGATGGTCGCTTCGCGATCTTCATCCGTTTCACCGGGAAGTCCGAAAATAAAATCCACGTTGGCAAGCAGTCCCGCTTTCACAATGCAGGAGGTGGCACGGTAAACCTCTTCAATCGTGTGGCCTCGGTGGCAGGCGGCAAGCAGCCGATTGCTGCCCGACTGCGCGCCCATGAGAATATTTTTGTTGTTCGCGTACTGCTTCACCAGCGCAACAGTTTCGTCCTGCACATGTTCGGGGCGCGCCTCAGATGGGAACGATCCAAAATAAATCCGCCCGCCAGAACCGGCTGCGGTGCGAACCTCGCGCAGAAAATCGCGCACGGCATCCACGCAAAGGGTACGACCATCGGGCGATCCATAACCAAACGCGTTGGGCGTGATGAATCGGTAATCAATCCGCCCGGCACGTCGCATAGCGGCAACGGCTTTGCAAACGGCTTCAATGGAACGGTGACGCGGCTTAAAACCGTGCATGCGCGAAACCTGGCAAAAGGCGCAGGCAAACGGGCATCCCCGCGTGATTTCGATGTGTCCGAAGCGATTGAGACGAATCGGGAACGGCGAATAATCGTTGAGATCAGCCAGTGGCGGAAAGGGCGTTTGTTGGAAATTTCCCTCCGCGCTCAGAAAACCAATGCCAGGCGTATCACGCCAATTTCCGCCGACTTGAAGTTTCCCTACCAAGGTGGGGAAACTTATCTCCGCTTCCCCAATGCAAACAGCATCGAATCCAATGCGAAGCGCATGTTCGGGTGCAGCAGTGGGATGCGGCCCGCCGCCGAGCAAGAAAACATGCGGCGCAATGGC
>DNPO01000084.1 GCA_003501375.1 Candidatus Sumerlaeota bacterium
TATCAAAACTGGAGGAAGTGGATTGCGCTGCTTTTATAGTAGGGAATCAGGTCAGTCGAAAAACGCATCCGCCGGAAGGCAAAAGTGCTTGGCAAGGATGCTGATATGACGTTTGCTCAGGGGACGATTTCCGCTCAGAATGTCATGTCCCGCCTGGCGATTTCCTAGAAGCCGTCCAAAATCCGACTCACTCCTTTCGTGTTCAGTAACCAGATTACGCAGCCGTTCCAAGACAGTCAACTCGCGGAAAAACCCTGCGCAGTGGATGTTATCGTATGCCTCTATCAGGTCTGAAAAAATATCAAGTCGCGCTTGGTTTTCAGGGGAGAGTGATCCTTCTGGGTACGTGGCCAAGTCTGAAACCACTTTCACCGCAGCGTCATAATCCTTGGCGTTGCGAATAGGCCAAATATCAACCACCACGCGCTTGGACGGGATTCTGCGCCGTGTCATTGGTTTGTTGCTGGTATGGGGTGTTAAAGTTGTTGTCATAATACTTTCTTCCATTTCATGCGCGAATATTCCGCGTGAGACATAATCTTTAAGACGAAAGCCTTTTGGCGATCATAGTGGAACGAAACAACCACGCGCCAATTATTCCCACCAGCATTCAACACCACCACCTTGCGCCCGCTTTTAACCTCCACCTCATCCGCATGAGGAAATATGGCGCGAACTTCATTAACGTTCTTCCATTTCGCTCTTTGCAGCATATCAATAATGTGCTCCATCGCTGGAAGGGATTGCGGGTTTTCCGCTGCAAATTTTTTGATGTGAGTTTTGGAGATGATGTGCATTGTTTCCCTTAACTGTCCTAATTATCAGGACAACTGAGCAAAAAGTCAAGAGGTTTTTAAAAGAAAACCACCCAGCCAATTGGCTGGGTGGTTGTTTTACCAAGATGGTGCGGTTTGCGGCGTTGAACGCTTAGGCCCTAAATGCTCGGTGCCTGAATTGAACGTACCTTGAAATCCGCTCGCGGTATTTGGCGTTGGCGTCATGGTTGGCGGTGGAGTAGGTGCGCTCGGCGCGGCAACGATGGCCACGCTTCCAACCTGGTCGATGTGAGCATTCACGCTCTTCACGATTTCCTGAGCGATGTAATTCCCGATAGGCGCTTCGATTTTTCCAGCCAATTCTGCCGTTACCTGATCGTCATAGGACGTATAGACGCATCCACCAATAAACGGAACAAGCCCGACCAATTGGCTGGATCTTTTGTTTACCACGATGGGTCAGCCTTCTTTGGTGTCGCGTTGGGGGAGTTGGTAAAGGGGGCCTCAATCCGCTGATAAGGGAATGGGAAATCTTCTCGCCAAGGCTGCGTAATGGATTCCGTCTCGGTGGTTTCAATTATCTTACCGCTGGCATCCTTTTTCACGCTGATTTCCTTGTGATAGCAGGTTCTTGTACATCCGCTCAATGCACAAAGCATCCAGGCAACAAGCAAAGCAAGAATTACACGTTTCATACAAAACCACCTTTCAGTTTTCCTGATCGAATTCTCCCATGACAGCCCCAACAAACTCTTCATCTTCTTTGGTCATGTTGATCGAGTTGCGATACTCCAAGGCTTCGGGTTCAGCCACATAATCCACCCGTCCCTGATTTTTCTGAACAATACGCACAATTTCATTTAACTCCACACGGAAAAATTCCTTACGCGGGTTCACTTTATTCACCTGCGCATGGCGGATTTCCTTGTGTAAAGCATTTTCCAAAGCCGGAGCATCTTCGCACGAAATCATCATGTGAACATCGAACGGGAAAGGAACGCTCGCATCGCCAAGTTCCCGCACTCGATCCATTGGTTCCAGACGTCGTGTCATTCCCACTTTGTAAACGTTTTCTCCAAATGAGCCGATATTGGAAATGACATATACATACCCCGCCTTGGTCAATTCCGCCTGCGATTTGGCTCGTTGCAATCTTTCCTGAGCCTCACGCAATTGTTCGCGCAAACGCTCCACCTCTTCCGCGTGTTCATCCTTCAAGCGATTAATCGCCCTTTGCAGAGCGAGTTCAAGGGTTTGCTCCTGTTTTCCCAGCCGATCTAGTTCCCGGAATCGCTCCGCTTCTTCGCGTTGCTCTTCGCGGATTTTCTCCCGGATGCGAAGTTGTTCTTGCTTGGCAAAATCCTTACGCACGACCTCTTCATAATCTTTCTTGAGTTCGTTCAGGATTTCCGTTTGGAGCGTTTTTTCAACGGGAACACCCTTCTTTTCGCAGTACTCGAAAAGAGACAATGTTTTGCTTTTTGTAGTGGTGAAGTTTTGGGGGGTTAACTTGGAACTGAGGTGTTTTACGCTATCTTTAAGCAGGCGAACGGCCACTTCTTGCGTGATGGCTTTAGAACTTTTCGCTAATCCTTCCAACGCTTGCACGTCGTATTCCATATCCGCCACTTTGCGACGTAAGTCCACATTGTCTCGGTCAGACACATCCGCTCGCATCCTCTGCTTGGCAGCGCTGTTGCTTGCTTTATACCAGGCAATGAACAGGCAGATGCTGAGAATTGGAGATAGGATAACAAATGCGGCAAAAAATTCCATCATTTACCTCATTACCCATGCACGGCGCGAACAACACCGTAAGTAGTATAGCCACGATGATGCACAAGCGTCTTGGCAGGTACAACAAATAGAACTCCGCGTTTTATTGCCCATCCCCTTACATTCTTGCCAGCAACTCCGATTTTTTTGAATCAAATTCCTGTTGCGTGATAATACCGTTATCTTTCAATTCAGCCATTTTTGCAATTTGAGTCGGAATATCGTGTTCTGCTGTTACTTGCTTTTTCTGCGTATTACTAATAAATTCTTGCCCTTTTGGACTGTTTAGTGGAATAACGGCGCGGCTTCTGCATTTTGGACAAACTTGATACGTTGAAACGATTCCCCAAAGTATATAAATCACCCCAGGAACAAAAAAGCACAGCAGCAAAATGACGGCGATAAGAATACTGGCGGGATTAACCCAAATAGGCCTGCCAAATGTTCCACAGTCCACGCAAACATGTGTAGGTTTCCTGCTCATCAATCTCTCCCTTTTTACCCATGCACGGCACGAACAACACCGTAAGTAGTATAGC
>DNPO01000055.1 GCA_003501375.1 Candidatus Sumerlaeota bacterium
CGAAAGGGAAAAATTAGAGCAGGAACGAAATCGGAAACAGGAATCGTAATCATGGCACGCATGGTTCTAAACATCGACGTAAATGACAAAGGTACCGCCACGGTGCAGGCGTTTCAGGCTGTCGTTAAACGCACGTCTCAGCATACGCAAAGCGCCGCATCTGCCATGAAAAACATGAGCAATTCCGGCATTGCGTCCATGAAGAGTCTCAGTAGCAGCGTTTCCGGTGTCGTGTCAACCCTTAAGGGGTTGGCGGTTGCCGTTGGAACCTCCATGATCGCCCAAAAGGCGATTGAGGTAAGCGACGCCTATCAGCAACTTAGTTCCAGAGTCTCGTTAGTTACGAAATCCGAGGCCGAGCGGCAAAGCGTGCTTTCGCAGTTGTATGCCACCAGCCAAAACACGCGGTCAGATATGACGGCAACAGGCCAGATGTACACACGACTTGCTCAAAGCGCCGACACACTTGGAATCAGCCAGTCCAATATTATCCAATTTACAGGTAACTTGAACAAACTAATTGCAGTTTCCGGTGCGAATGCGGAAGAGGCTTCCGCTGGCTTATTACAGTTGTCCCAAGGCATGGCATCAAACCGCTTGGGAGGAGATGAGTTGCGGTCTGTAATGGAGCAACTCCCTGCCGTTGCAAAAACAATCGCCGACTCGCTTGGCGTCGGCATCGGGAAATTCCGGGAAATGTCGCAACAGGGTAAAATAACGGCAAGTGTTGTAATGGATGCGATTTTGAATTCTACGGGAAAGATCGATTCCGCCTTTGAAAAAATGCCTGTAACGTTTGGACAATCGTTTACCAAAATTAAAAACGCGGCATTTATGGCATTTGGAGAGGTCGCTTCTTCTTCTGGGTTTACAAAATTGCCGGCTGAAGCATCTTCACCAATAACGGACATAATTGATAATAATAAAGATAGTTTTAAAATAATTGGTGAAAATCTACGTCCCGCGCTTGAAGCCATAAAACCGATAATTCAAACAATCGGCTATGGTTTCATGTACATGGTTGAGGGATTGTCACTAATAGTTAAATGCGTTGATGAATTGTCTAAAACGTCACTGGGGCCGATTATTTCCCCAATTTTTTACCTTGGCGATGGAATAAAAGGAGCATTTGAAAACATTGCCCATTACGCCAAGTACGGGCAAGCCATTTTTGCCAACATGATTTCCAACATTTGGACGGATATGCAAATCTGGTTAGAAAAAGTGAAGGCGTTTGTTCCAGAGGCGTTTTACAGCGCTCTTGCGCAGGTGACTGGCGCGTTTGATACGTTGGCTCAAAAAATGGCAAAAACGTTCGGTTCTGACATCTACGCAAAAAACGGGACAATGGGGGCATCTCTCAAAACGTATTATGAAAACGAAGCGGCTACACGCCGTGCAGCCGGAGAAGCAACCATTGCTAACTTGAAGCACATGAACGAATTGACAATCCAAGCGGCCTATGACGCGGTTGACGGTGTTTCAAATGCGAACGCCAAAATTAAATCAAACACTCGCATAACAATGGCATCGGTTGTTTCCGATGTCGCACTTGTCGTGTCTGCTTTCAGTTCGTTAACGACAGGACAAATTAGAATTTCCTCTGTGGAAGATGCGTTAAATCGACTTGGAAGCGCTGCTGAAACAGCCGCTGGGAAAATAAAACAATTCTACGGCAGCATGTTGTCCTTTTCCGTTGATTCCATCCAAACGGGGTTAGATGGAATCAAGGGAAAACTTGAAGATGCTCAGGCCTTCGCACAATCCCAGGGCGAAATGAATGAGAAACTCAAGAAGTTGACCGGTGATGCAACCATCAATGGACAGACGTATTCCCCCCTAAGCAACTTGAGTGCCACGCAACAAGAATACGCCGCAAAATCTAAAGTCTTGGAATTGCAGAAACAACAGGTTCAGCAGGAATATATGCTCGAGCAGGCTAAAGCCGCGTCTACAGGAAAAGATGTGGACAAGTCGAAACTCAACGATTTGGAATCAAAAAGACGGACTCTGCAATCACAGATTGATAACCTACCGGTTATGGAAGGGCTTGATACAAAAGTTCTCCAGCAGGAGGACGCCCTCAAGGGAATGAATGCGCAGTTGGCTCAGACAGAAGCGTCACTGGCTCAAATCAATGCCCAGTCCCAAGCCATGTCCCAGTTGAACGATCTGCGCAAGGAACTCACAGCGCCAGTAACGGTAGGCGAAAACACTTACGCCCCTATGAGCGCCATTGAAGCATCCAAGCAGGAATTTGAACTCAAAACAAGAACGCTGGCTTTACAAAATGAACAGTTGTCTCAACAGATGACCATTGCTCAATCCAAACAAGGCGCGGAGCGAGATGAAGCCGAAATCAATAAGTTATTGGGGGAACAAAATGCGTTAAGAACAGAATCCACATATTTAGGGAAAGTGCAGCAACTTTCTGAACTTGTCCAGAAACAAAAAAAATTGAATGAGTTGACGGACGCCCAGCAGCAATCGGCGGTTTCGTCCTTGCAGGCACAGCAGTCCCTTTCGGACAAAATGTACTCGGCGCGGATTGCCGTCATGCCAACGAAAACATACGACGATGTGCTGGCAAAGGGGCAAGCGGAACTTACGCAACTGCGTGAGAAACTCGATTTAGAAGAACAATCTCTCAAACTGAATTATCAAATCACGCAGTCGAAAATCGAGCAAGAAAACAACAAAGGCGAAGCGAAAAATGCGGCCACGCTACAAACGCTGACGGCTGATCTGGAAAATAAGAAAAAAGAGATAAACAACCTGGATAAATACCGCACTCTCACCCTACAAAAGCAGGAAATAGATAATCAGAATGCCCTGAACGAAAAGGCCGATGCGCTGACGAAATATATGAAGACACTGAACGAAGGAATGGAAGACTTCTCCCGCGCCATGTCCACGGTTGCGGCAGGCGTTGCGGAGTCCCTTGTCTCTGGCTTTGGAACATTCATGACCGATCTGGTGAACAAGACAAAAACAGCCAAGGAGGCTCTTATAGATTTTGCGCAGAGCGTGAGCAATTCATTCGTGAAATCCATTTCAGAAATGGTGGCAAAAAAAGCGCTTTCATCCTTGGCGTCCGCTGTCGGATTTCCCGGACTGGGGCATGCAGCCGGAAGCGCGGCAACAACCGCCAATACGACTGCTACAACCGCAAATACCGCAGCCGTAACGTCTATGACCGCCGCACTCACGTCTTCCAGCGCACTGGGAAGTGCAACCAACGCCGTAACCGGTACCGCAACCAGCACGAATAGCGGCGGCATGTTCTCTGGAATATGGGACAGCATAAAAAGCGGCGTGAGCAGTACGGGGAGTTGGATTTCCTCTTCATTCAGCAGCATGACTTCCGGGTTGGGTTCCATGCTCAGCGGTGCATGGAGCGGGATTTCTTCGCTGCTTGGCAGCATGGGAAGCGGCATTGCTTCGTTGGCTGGTGGTGCGGGTTCCATGCTCTCTGGAGGCATGTCCGCACTCATGTCTATTTTGCCCATGCTCATGTTGGCAAAAGGCGGAGTCATGTCTGAAGGAATGCCTGTTTCTGCTTTTGCCAACGGCGGAATTTTTGGGGACTCAATAATGAAGTATTCATTAGTTGGAATGCTTGGAAATTGGCTATTCGCAAACGGTGGAGCCTTCTCGGGTGGTCATCAAATGGCCTTCGCCAACGGAGGCGCTTTCACCAACAGCATCGTTTCCTCTCCTACCCTGTTCAAGATGGCAAACGGCGGAACCGGACTCATGGGCGAGGCTGGCCCGGAAGCGGTCATGCCGTTGACCCGAACCGCTGGAGGAAAACTTGGCGTGCGAGCAAATCTTCAGGTTCAGGGAGTGGGCGGTGGCAGAAACAGCGGCAGCGGTCAAGCCGAGTCTTCCGCCGCAGCACATGAGACCGCCGCGATTATTGCCAAACAAATTGGAGCGTATTTTCAATCACGCGACGGCAAAAAGATGCTGGGCGGGGGAATGGAAGGGAATAACTAAAATGCCATACCAACAAGGCACCGCGAGCGGATACCTCGACCTCCTGAGTCAGTTATGCACGTTCTTGTCCTCCAGCACGATTATGGGAACGCAAGCCTGGACGGTTTTGCAAAATACCACATCCACATTTACCGCAGACGGCGAGGTCTACCTGAAAGGGCCAGGTCTCAACGGGAATGATGGAATTTATGTCACGATAAAAACCTACTCCGTGAGTGCATCCGGTATTTACCAATGGATTCTGCAAGGGGCGGTAGGATACAACGCCAATCTCGCCTACAACGCGCAAGCCGGTTGCATTCCACCAGCATCACTTTCCGCCCCGCGTGTGCCTCTTTTAAACAGCAACATGCCCTATGTGTTCGTTGCAAACGGGCGGCGTTTTATCGTAGTCGCGTGCGCTGGCACGGTTGTTGAATCCTGTTGTTGCGGTTGGATCACACAATATGGCCCATCTGGTCGATGGCCGGAACCCCTATTTATTGGAGGAATGACAACCAGTGCAACCGTGATTCCAGCCGACACGGGCGCATTCGTGGTGGATGCGGGACTACGCAGACTATTCTACCTTTTAACAACAGCATCATCAGCAGCATATTTGCGCGGTTCTGATGGTACATGGAAACGGTTAAGAATTTATTCGTGGGGTAACTACACCGGAAACATGACTCCGTTTTTTTGCGTTTGGCCACAATCCGCCATGCAGGCAACAAATCTGATGGCACCGTGTGTTGATGGAAATTATTTGATGCAACAATCGCAAATAGTCGCGAATGAAAACCAGACCCATGTACTGCTCGGAAAGATGGATGGTGTTTTTTGGGTGACTGGATACGCAGCGGGTGGAAGTCTTTCCGTTGGTGATATTATCACGCAGAACGGAATTAACTACTACGTTATAAACAACACGTATCGAACCGGCGTGGATGATTTCTCCGCGATTGCCCTGGAATAAGGAACAAAAAAAATGACACTTATATCAGAAAAAGGTACAGCATCCGGCCAAATAGATTTTATTGAAAAACTGTATGAGTTTATCTCTTCTAATGCTTCCACCATTGGGTGGAATGCGCTTGAACTGACAACGATTTCTTCGCAACGGCAAGCGACCATACAAATTGGAAGCGAGTGTTATTTCACATTCAGTTCCGCCACAGATGACACAACGGCCTGCCGCCTCTATTTCCGAGCGCATACCAGTTTTACATCGGGCGTTGTTTGGAAATCCCAATCCGGTGGAGCGGAAATTCGTGGGGATAGCAACAATTGTGGCAATCAGGCTATTTCCGCGCCCATTTCCTCGACGTTTGCCTATTATTTTTACGCTGATACCAATTACTTTATTTTCATTCTTTCGATTCCCACCGGGATATTATCAATCGGGAATTGTCGGGAAACTCTCTTTGTTTGGAACTGCATCGTATGGGTATTTCTCGAAAGGCACGGCAAATTCAAATCTATGGGATAGTGCAACTACATCGAAATATGATTATACGACCTTCGACTCATGGTCTGCCACGACGGAAATTTTAAGGGGTAGTGGTATAATCCCAGCATCAACATCTTTGGTTGGGCCTAGTTTTTACGCTAGTTTATGTTATGAAGGGGTTCTAATGGGACACGCTGGAACATGGTTAGGATATAATAGACGGGCAGAGTTTGTCGGAGGCGCATTTTCATCGTTTACATCCGGGATTAATGATGCCAATGGGATTACCGCTTATAATGTTACCACCAGGCCATTTGAGATCAGTGGATCAAACATCACGGCACCCCTTATCCCCGAAATAGCCTACATTCCACATCCAACGATCTCAGGACGATACGCGCCGTTTGGAACCGTTCCAGGCGTACTGTTTACCAACATCAAAAATCTGGAAAACGAAGAACTTATTACCATTGGAACTGACATCTATCGCGTTTTTCCGTCGCGAACACGCAATGTTGCGCATGCTGGCCAATATTGGGGGATAGCGGTTCTGTCGCCTGCTGAATAACAACTATGTCGATTTATTCCGG
>DNPO01000452.1 GCA_003501375.1 Candidatus Sumerlaeota bacterium
GAGTGCTCCAACGCCTGCCAACCAAGGAATCTGTTGTGCGGGCA
Source organism: Candidatus Sumerlaeota bacterium (assembly GCA_003501375.1). GTDB lineage: Bacteria > Sumerlaeota > Sumerlaeia > UBA8349 > UBA8349 > UBA8349. The sequence continues at coordinate 45 of DNPO01000452.1, forward strand.
TCTTTGCCATAACGCCGCCCATCCAGCACAGCGTCCCCGCCAGTGCCCCGCCCAAACAACCGCCTGCGAGGTTCAGCCCCATCCAATACAGCGTCCATCCGGCCAAGCAGAGCAGTATCCCCACGGTAAAATGTGGCCAGAGTATTTGCGATAAAAAAAGCGGCATCCTTAAGAACCAGTTCCAAACCTTTTTTAGCCTCAGATGACACAAATTGATTTTTTGAGGATCAAACTTTTAACCAGCGGTCCAGCGCTGCAAAAATTTCCTGCGGCGTAAAGGGTTTGTCGATAAAATCCGTCGCGCCTGCAATCATCGCCTTCCCCTTGATTTCGCGTGCCTCGGCCGAAAGTACCAGAATGGGCAATGTGGCAAACACCGGGTCTTGGCGTATTTGCCGAATCACCTCGTGCCCGTTTAGCCCCGGCATAGCCAGATCGCAAAACACCAGATCATACTTTCCGTTTTGAATGGCTTCCAACCCCTCGCGCCCATCGCAGGCTTCCATTACCTCGTGGCCCTTGAATTGCAGCGTAAGTAATAACGTTTGACGAATATTATCCGAGTCGTCAATCACCAAAATCCGCGCCATGAGGCATCCCTTTCCGCATCATCCCTTGTTCGGTTCCAGAGTATAGAACCGAATTGTTTTTCCATCCTGCGTAGCCAGTGCGATACGGCCATCACGGTCCGCTGCTACATCCATCCCGGCACCTTGGCAGGGCCCTTCCAAATAAGCGCTTGCGTTTTCCGGACTGCAATCCTTAAAGGCCTCACTGCCCAGATGCGCCAGAAGTTTACCGCTTGCATCGTAGACTTTCAGACGCACGATACCCTTTTCTGTGGTGACGAATTTTCCATCGGGCAAAATGGAAAAATGAATCGGGTTGCAGCAACCGCAAAATTTTTCGGGCGCTGTGCCGAACTCCCCCCATGAGCTCACGCGTTTTCTATTTGCATCGTACTGTTCAATGCGATGGTTGCCCGTGTGTGCCACGTACAAAACGCCTTGCGTATCTACCGCGCAATCGAAGTACGCACTGGGGACTTGGAAGCCTGATATGTCATCCACAAAATCACCATCGACGGTAAAGCGGCTTACCCTGCGGTTTCCACTGTCCGCCGCAAAAATGAACGATCCCATTATCGCCAGGCTCGTAATAAAAACAAACTGTCCAGGTTCTTTTCCCGACGTACCCCACTCAGTTTTTTTCTTCCCCGCTGTATCCAGGCAGAGCACGCGATTTTCCAACCCGACATAGATCGAATCATCCGGCCCGATGGTTAGGGTGCTGACCGTGCCTGGTACTGGGATTTCCTGCAGCAGCGCATTTTGCGCATCGAAAATTTTCACCATCGAACCGCCGCCTGCAATCAGGCGTTTTTTCGAATCAAATCCCACCGCACGTGTTGGAGTCAATTTCGGCTCCAACATTTGCTGCAATTTCAGTTGATAGGGGAGCGTCGATGCTTTGTTTTCGAGCAACGATGCAGCGAAACCTTTGGAAAGAAAAGCAGGGGCAAAGGCCAGCGTTCCAGCCAGAAAGCAGAAACGCCGTCTGGATAAGGAATGATCAGATGGCGGAGTCATGGGCAAATCCTTCTGTAAAGACAATTCGGCGCACGCGGCAAAATAGCCAATCACACAGGGTATTATACGCAATTCTATCTTGGCGCGATAGGGACAATTTTTTAGAAACGGTGTGTGTAACCCAGTGATAAAACGGTGGGTTGCACTCGCCCCATCGTTTCCCCATTAAGGGAAAACAAAAAGAGCACGGACAAAATGTCCGTGCTCTTTTTGTTTGGTGATAAAGCCTGCAACTGTCGAGAAGGAACTACTTCAACGTAATTTTGTAAACACTAGCCGTGTTGGCGGTGGCAGGTTTGTCCTGTACGGCTTCGATTTTCAGCCCGTTGTCATCTTGCGCCCACTTGACCTTATCTTTGCTGCCGAGCAGCGCAATCTTGCTGATCCCTTGATCCTTTGCAATCGCCGTGATCTGGAACCCATCGGCGGGCCAGCCCATTACGATGGCATAGAGTGTTTTTCCATCTTTGCTGGTGGTGAAACGAACATCGGCATTAGAGAAGCCTTTGGGTTTTGCGTCCGTGGTGGGGAGCGTTTCGCCGAATTGTTTCCAGGGACGTGTGCTGAAAATTCCTTCTTTGTTCACATCCAACCAAGCCTTGATCTCATCCAGTGTTTTCATTTCCTTGTCGTCAATGGTACCGTCGCCGCGCACGGGTACACTGAGAAGAAGGTTGCCGTTTTTGCTAACGATGTCGATCAATTCTTGAATGACATCCTTAGCTTTGCGGTAACTATTCTTGTTGAATCGATCGCGGTTGTAGTGCCAATCGCCGAGGCAGTCACATGTTTGCCAGGGTTCCGGCATGATTTTCGAGTATACTTTACGTTCGTAGTCGCAAACGATGGCTTTCGTCTGGGTTTCCTTTAACTCTTTGCCGAAAATGACGCCTTCATTTTTTCCCTTGTGCCACTTCGCATTGGCATTGTAGTAGTGAGCGGCGAACTTGAGTCCCATATCGCTAACCGGGTAGAGGGGCAGAACGGAGTCATCAAAATAAATGAGATCCGGTTTATATTTATTCACAGCATCCACGCAGCGGTTATAGAACTTGTCGCAGTATGCTTGGTCGGGTTGTGTGGTAACTTTTTGCCATTCCCAGTGCGCGTGGATACCGCCTGATTTGGTATTATCAGGCGTCATAACGTGATTTTGGGCGTAGAGGTCTTGCGGATCAAGGCCGTCCCACCAGAGTCCTTTTCCATCTTCTTTAGTAAGTTTTCCATCATACGGGACTCCCTTAAGCGTGCCGGTGGTGTCGGCCAATTGGGAACCTTCAAGCCACGTCCAAGCATGGGCTGCGTGAAAACTGATACCAAAGGGCAGTCCATTTTTCTTGGCCGCCTTGGCCCAACCAGCAATAATGTCTTTTTGGGGGCCGACTTTGACTGCATTCCAAGGCTGATATTTGCTATCCCACATGTCGAAGTTATCGTGGTGGTTCCCCATGGCAAAGAAGTATTGCGCACCGACTTTTTTGTAGAGTTTGACGAGATTTTCTGGATCCCAATTTTCTGCCTTCCATTCGTGGATGACTTCCTTGAAACCTGCTTTGGAGGGGTGTCCGTACTTGCTGACGTGGAACTTGTAGCGGGAGTTGCCCTCGTAATACATTTCACGAGCATACCAGTCGCCGATTTCGGGTTGGCACTGCGGTCCCCAGTGCGCCCAGATGCCAAACTTTGCATCGCGGAACCATTCCGGGGCGGAACCGTACTGTTTGAGCGATTCCCAAGTTGGTTCGTACTTACCCTCGGCAATAGGTTCTTTGGATGTGTCAATTTTAACCGTGATGGAATTGACCGCACTTTCCTTGATTGGGCCAACGGCGAAAGCGTTCGTAGCGACGCCCAAGGTGATGAGAAGAAGGGATTTGCGGAGAACTGCGAAGGTGTGGTGTGGAATGCGCTTTGGCATAATTGCTCCTTTTGCTCTTTGAATGGATTCAACTGCGGTTGTTTTGCGGACAGGCTGCTGAGGTATCGTTAACGGATTCTGCGAACAAAAATACTTACAGAGGATGTGTAACGTTACCTATAAACAACTTCAAAAACATCCCCTGCGCTGAACCCGTGTATTCTATGAGACATGTGCGCATGGCGTCAAGAAAAATTTTATCCAGATGTTTATTTAATTTCCAGAGGAGACCTTTGATCGCAAAACCTGTTTCCAATCCCGCAAGCGGAATTTGAGCACAGACGAGAGGCCAGCTAGCATGATGCGAATGTTGAAAGTGGACGTACCCGCCCGGCGTTCCTCGAATTGAATCGGCGATTCGGCGAACTTGGCACCCTGGACTTTGCACGCCATCAGCATTTCCTGAACTATAGCCGGGCCGTTGCTGTTCAGTTTGGAAAAGTCGATGGTGGCCAGGACGTTACGACGAAAGACGCGAAACCCCGACGTGCAGTCGCGCAAGGTAAGACCAAGTACTAGGCGGATGTAAAGATTTGCTCCAAAAGTAATGAGGGTGCGCAGGGGAGAGCGGCCCGTTTCACCGCCGCCTTTTACGAGGCGCGACCCGACCACAACATCCGCACCTTGGCGAGCAAGTTTGGTCAGTTGCGGAATAAAGCGCGGGTGGTGTGACCAGTCGGCATCCATCTCGATAACATAATCGGCCCCCAAGCGCAGCGCCTCGACAAAACCCGCAATGCCAGCCGAGCCGCGACCGCGTTCGTTCACGCGGTGGAGCAAGTGAACGCGCCCGGGATTCTCAGCAGCGAGTGTCTGCACAATTTCCCACGTGCCGTCGGGGGAGTTGTCGTCCACCACCAATGCACTGTATTCTGGGCCAAGCATCAGAATAGCATGGATCAAATCGGAAATATTTCCTGATTCGTTGTAGGTGGGGATCATGGCGATTACGCGGTCAGACATAATGTAAGGTCTTGCTTCCTTTGGTGTGCAGCGGCGCGACAATCGCTTTGCAAATACATGCGATATCGTGCTGATTTTGTTTGTTTTAATGTGTTTTTGCTAATCCATTGCTGCCAGCGCTGTGTCCAGTTTTTTAAGAGACTCATGAAACAGCGCAAATGCTTGGCGCACAACAGCCGCGTTGCTCAAATCCACGCCCGCACGCTGCACAGCATCCAGAGGATCGAGGCTGCATCCCGAGCGGAGAAGTTCCAGATAGGCATCGCGTGACGTGCCACCTTCCAGAATACGTTGCGCGAAAACTTGCGCCGCTGAGAACCCAGTCGCGTATTTATAGAGGTAGAAATTATAGTAGAAGTGCGGAATGCGTAGCCACTCATGGCCGATCAATTCATCGGCTTGCACCGCCGGGCCTTGGTACTGCGCGTTCAATTCATAGTAGCACGCATGTAACGCTTCTGCTGTCAACGGTTCGCCAGCCTCTGCGCGACGGTGCAGTTCCAACTCAAATTCCGCCAGCATAGTCTGTCGGTAAAGTGTGCCGCGTGTTGCTTCGCAATGGTGGTTGAGGAGACTGGCCTTCAATTTTGGATTGTCCGTGATCACCAGCAGGTGGTGCAGCAGCAACGCCTCGTTGGTGGTCGAGGCGATTTCTGCGAGGAAAATTGGGTATCCCGAATAGCGATAGGGCTGGTTTTTCTGGCTCATCCAGGTGTGCATGGAATGGCCCAATTCATGCGCCACGGTGAAAACATCGTTCAGCGTTCCGTGGTAGTTGAGCAACATGAAGGGTTTTTGCCCATAGGCCCCGGTTGAGTAAGCGCCACTTTTTTTGCCTTGATTTTCCCAGATGTCGAACCAGCGTTCGTCAAAGGCGGATGCTGCCGCAGTGCAATATTCCTCGCCCAGAGGACGAAGGGAATCCAGAACCCATTCGCGGCATTGCTCCCATGACACCTTAATTTCAATCTCGGGTACAATCGGGACACGCATGTCCCACATGTTGAGATCGGTGAGCCCCAGGCGGCGTCCACGCAAGGCGACATACTCATGATAAATCGGCAGGGATTCATGTACTGCTTCAACCAAAGCATGATAAACCGTTGCAGGAACGTTATCGGGGAAGAGCGCGGCTTCAAGAGCGCTGCCGTGATGCCGCAGATTTGCCTCAAGCGCATGGGTCTTTGTCGTGCCGCTCATGAGGGTGGCAATCGAATTCCGATGCGCTGCATAGGCCTTATGAATGGAGGTAAAAGCCGACTGGCGCAGGGTACGATCACGGCTTTCCGTGAGTGGGCCGTAACTTCCGTTGGTCACGCTGTAGGGTTTCCCCTCCGAATCCACTGCATCCTCAAAGGTCATATCGGCATTTGAACGCATACTGAAGGCTTGGTGGGGGGTGTCGAGAATATCCCCGGCCAAACCCAGAATCGTTTCCGCTTCGGTGGAAAGGACGTGCGGTTTTTGGCGGATAAGCAGATCCATGGAGCGACGGTAGGGGAGCATTTCCGGTGCATCGCGCCAGGTAGTCAGGGTATCTTCCGCCTGATCCAGAATTTCCGGGGCAATCCAAGCCAAGTCCCCTTGAATCTGAGCAAATAAACCGCGCAACGCGGACATACGTGCCTGATTTTCGCTGACAGCGGTATCCTGGTCTTCCAGCATGTGCGCGTATAGATGCAAGCGATCTAAGAGAAGGCCGAGTTCATCTTCGAGGTGAAATGCCTCAGCAACGGTAGATGAGGAATCCAGTTTGCCACGCAGGGCTTGAAGGGGGGCAATGAGGGATTCCACCCGTTTCATGTCCTGCTCGTAATCGGCAGATGTTTTATAAATAGACTCGGTATCCCAAGTATCAGAGACAGAAATTTCTTGGCGGGTTTTGACTTCGGACATGTTACAACTCCTGTTTGGGTGTTGGAAAAAAGAAAACCGCCAAACGCAATAGACAACGTTTGGCGGCAATGATTCTGGTGCAAAGCATGGACTTACGAACCTTTTTGCAGCGCTTCCGCACCACCAACGATGTCGAGCAGGTCGTTGGTGATCGAACTCTGGCGGGCCTTGTTCAGACTCAGGGTGAGCGTAGAAATCATCTCGTCGCAACTCTTGGTTGCGTTATTCATGGCCAGCATACGGGAACTATGTTCCGAGGTAAAACCTTCTGCCAGAACGATATAAAGTTTAGCAAAAAGGTACGCGGGAATCAATTGCTCAAAAATACCCTGCTCGCTCGGCTCAAAAATATAGTCCATCGAAGCGCGATCAGCCGGGTCGACTTTCTGGGAAAGCGCGTCGTAATCCAAGGAGAGAAATTTTTCAAAAGTGGGCTTGCAGTTGGCGGCGGAAATGAAATTCGTGTAAAGCAGGTGAACCTCATCCGTTTTACCTTCCAAGAAGCGGTCGGTGATAAAAGTTGAAATTTTCGCGGCAGTTTCGGAGTTCAGCACACCGCCCATGTCGGTGAATTCAGCGGCAATGGGCCAAGCGCGACGCGAGAAGTACTCAAAACCGCGCTTTCCAACGCAGATCAATTCGGTACGCTGATGCGTATCTTGTTTCAGGTGCGTTTCCGCGATGCGGATAAGGTTTGCGTTATAACTACCGCAAAGACCACGGTCGGCGGTGAAAAGGACAATGGTAGAACGTTTGACGTTGCGTTGAGCAAAGAGCGGATGCCCGGAAGACTGAGCGGCTGGCGCCAAACGTCCCAACATGATTTCAAGATTTTGAATGTAAGGGCGCGCAGCCAGCAAAGCGCTTTGGGCACGACGCAATTTGGCGGCACTGACCATTTCCATGGCGCGAGTGATCTGTTTTGTGCTTTTGATCGAACGAACGCGGCGGCGGAGAGATTTTAAGGATTCAGCCATGATGCGGTCTCTTTTTCATTCCCGATAAGGGGCGCGGAGTCAAGCGCGTGTCAGGAATTTGCTTCCTGCTCCATATCCACAAACTTTTCCTTGAAGGTGGCGATAGTGGCTTTCACCTTCGTTTCCAATTCCGCATTAATGTCTTTGACGGTTTCAATCTCGTTCATGATGTCTTGCGCGTTTTCTTCTGCGTACTTCACCAGTTTTTCGATAAAATCTCCGACGAGGTTGACCGGAATATCGTCAAGGTAGCCATTGGTTCCCGCGTAGAGTTGCAAGACCTGCTGCGAGAGTGACATGGGGGAGTATTGCTTTTGCTTCAAAATTTCAACCAAGCGTTCGCCGCGTGTCAATTGGGCGCGGGTGCCTGCATCCAGATCGGAACCGAACTGGGCAAAAGCGG
>DNPO01000382.1 GCA_003501375.1 Candidatus Sumerlaeota bacterium
TCGATTTCTTTGCGCTCGGTGACGTCGCTGCTCAGCCCCTGCACGCCGACCAATTCTTGCCCCTCGTAGGAGGGGAAGAGGTCATGCAACAGCCAAACCGATGGGGTTGCCGCGTTCGGCGTGGTGTGCTCGGTTTCCAGATGATGTACGGGTTGCCCGGTTTCCAGCACGGTGTGGCACGCTTGCTCAAACAATTCCCAACTCTTGCCGTGGAAGGTTTGCTGGAATGCGTGCAATCCCCCGGCCAAAATTTCTTCGCGTTCCTGTCCAGCAAAACCGCGGTTGAGAAACGCCAGTTCGCCCATTCCGCCGTTTTCATTGCGCAGCAAGGCCCAGTAGAGATCGTGCGTCGATTCCACCAGCGTGCGGTAGCGGCGCTCGGATGCGGCGAGCCCCTGCTCCAATACTTTGCGTTGCGTGATGTCTTGCCCAATGGCATACGACCCGAGCGCTGTGCCACCGGGTGAGGTGAGTGAGGTGGTGTTCCAAACGATCAGGTGACGGTTGCCTTCTTTGTCGTACAGCGTCGCTTCGTAATCCGCCAGCGCGCGATTGTCGTGGAGGGCTTCCACAAAATTCATCGCATCGTCAACAACTAAACCTGTGTTGTCGGTTGCGGTGGTGCTAAGCAAGGCTGAGGCCAGGCGTCCCAACGCTTCGTCGGGCTTGTAGCCGAACACCTCGGTACACTTGTGGTTCCAGAGCGTGATGCGCCCCTGCGTGTCCATCCCGAGGATGAGCGCGTTAGCGTTCTCCACCATTTGTTCTCCGCGGGTGGAGAATTGCCGCGCGAACAGGAACCAGCGCGCATGGTCGATTGCCTGAGCGGTTTGGAAGGAAATCAGGTCGAGCAGGTCGCTCATGCCCGCTTGCGCCAGACGCGATGGGTCGCCCCAGATGACTAACATACCCAGCAAATCGCCACGCGTTTTGCAGGCAAGGAGAAAGCCCTTGCCCTGCGGGTTGATCCATGCGGGCAGCGGCTTGTGCGCGTTGTGCCCCAGTGCGCGGGCCAGGCGCGGCATTTCAATCGCGGTCTGACGTGCCACCAAGCGCAACCACTCGTCACGCGGGTTGAGTTGCTCGGGGAGGTCTTCGATAAACTTAGTGTCGCCAATGCGCTCGCCCAGTCGTAACGTCCCGGGAATGGCAGCGGGGCCTTTGTCAGCGTCCAGCCACCAGAAACTGACCGCGTGCGCTCCGGCAAGGTCTTCGAGCAACTTGCACGCCTTCGCGCCAATACGCGCAATGTCAAGCGAGTCACCGATTTCCTCAATACGTTCCTTCCAGCGTTTCATCAGCGAGGGTTGCGCCGTGTTGAGCGTGCTGGGGTGCGCGATAGAGGAGTCGTTGGACGTTTCGGAATAGGGCTGGATGGTGCAGAGCGCGATCGTCATGCCGTTGCCGGAACGACCGTGGGATTCGACGCGCAACAGAACCGGGATGGGTTCCGCTGCGGGATCGGACGGGAGCAACAGCGCCTTGTCCAGGCAGGGAAGACATTGGAAATCGATGTTGCCGGAAGAACCGAACAAGTCCGTTTCTTCCAGGTCGGCGAATTCGCACAGACGCGGGAGCGCCGCGCTGTGATAGGCGGCGATGCCTGACATGTCCAATAAATTTTCCAACGCAGGGTTAAGGTAGAAGAAGGAGCCTGACGCGTCCACCATTCCGAATGGCGTGTCAAGAGGATCGAATAACGAAACCAACCGAAGAAGGCCGGAATCAGAAAAAGCCGGCCCAGCATGAGCCTGTGCCATGATCACTACTCCACGGGAACGGGGTTTTCAGCAGCCCGGAACATTTGTGCAAGGGGCTGCAGCGCGTCAACACGCGAGCAAGAAGAAGAACGATAAAACGTTCGTGACGGTATTTGCGGCATTTCCCAAGCGTCACTTATTCATACAATGGGAATCGCTGGGTGGGAAGTCAAGAAAAATAGGCGGAATGCAAGAAAGCGGGTGCATCTTGACGATGCTCTATTTTTTGGGGTTCGTCCCAGCGGGACGGTTTGAGTTTAGACCGGCGCTTTAGCGCCGGGAAGGGTTAAAGACAAAACTCGTCCCGTTAGGGACGATTGAACCGGACAAACATGGCCTGAAATCCGCGTTTTCAACCGTCCCGCTGGGACGGGTTTAATTTCTATCCCTTTCCCGGCGCTAAAGCACCGGGCTAAACTCAAACCGTCCCGATGGGACGCCCCCCCAGAATCGGAGCAACGTCAAGAGGACCCCTTTTTCTTGGTCACGTGTTTTGTTTGGTTGCGGCTTTGTTTGGGCTGTGCTTGAATAGATGCTGAAGAAATTCTTCGGCCCTTGCCGAAACTGTAGAAGGAGAACTCGCATGCCCCTGGCACCTGAACTGCTTAAAATACTCGTCTGTCCCGCTTGTAAAACCCCCGTGTTTGAAGCCGACAATGCCCTGTTTTGCACCAACGGCGATTGCCGCCGTCGCTACACCATTCAAGATGAAATTCCCGTGTTGCTGGTAGACGAATCGAAAATCCTCGATTCCGGCGACTGGCTGGAAGCGATGCGTAAAAAACCGTGACAGAAATCCTCCCCGTACCCCCTCCCTTCCGCTCTGGATTTTGCGCGTTGCTCGGTGAGCCGAATGTCGGCAAATCGACGCTTGCCAATGCGCTGACCCAGTTCAAGGTCGCCATTATTTCCTCCAAACCGCAAACGACGCGGAACGCGATCAAAGCCATTTATAACGATGACGATTCGCAAATCGTTTTTGTTGATACCCCCGGTGTTATGGTCCCAGAGGATCGGTTGAATGAGTGCCTGGTGACGAACGCGCTCGATTCGCTCGAAGGCGCGGATGTTGTGTGCCACTTGGTGGAGGCTGCCAAGCCGCGTCCGCTGCCCCCCACCGGAGCGGCTGCGCTGGATCGGGTGAAAAAGCCGATGCTGCTGGTGGTCAATAAGTCTGATTTGCTGCCGGGCTTTATGGATGGCGCGTCGGACGAAGACCTGCGCAAACGATTTCATCCGCCGTTTCCGCTGGAGCGTTATCGGGATATTGTTTTTATCTCCGCCGCCAACAATATCGGCGTGGGAAAGTTGCTCGACAAGGTAAAGGCGTTGATGCCGCTGGGCGAGCCGATGTATGACCGGGAGCAGTTGACGGATCGCGATATGCGTTTTTTGGTGTCGGAAGTGGTGCGCGAAAAGGTGCTGGAAAATGCCGAGCAGGAAATTCCCTACGCGGTTGCGGCGGTCACAGAAACCTTTCAGGAAAATCCGGGACGCAAGCATTTGATTCGCGTGGTGTTGTTTGTGGAGCAAGAATCGCAAAAGGCTATTTTGATCGGACGCAATGGCGAGAAACTGCATAAGATTGGCGCGGAATCTCGTCCGGCTATCGAAGAAATTTGTGACCATCCGGTCTTTCTGGAACTGTGGGTGAAGGTGCGAAAAAACTGGCGAAAAAAGGATGAGTCACTGCGCGAATTTGGCTACGGCGTTACCAAGAAAAAACCGCGGAAGCGTAGAAGATAACAACAAACTACAACAGGAACTACAACACCTTGGGGGCGCTGCCCCCA
>DNPO01000455.1 GCA_003501375.1 Candidatus Sumerlaeota bacterium
GATTGGACACGTCTTGCGCTTGTACGTGAATAAAGAGGGGCAGCGTATACGCGGTTTTGAGGTGAACACGTTGACGGTTATTGCCCCGGAGCGCTACGAGGACTTTGCCGAGAACTTGCAGAAGGAGATGGAAGCCGATACGGGCATTCGCTTTGGCGTTGTGGAAGAACACCAGTTTGCGGCGATTGCTGTAACGGGTGCGGATGGCAAGACCGCTCCCTTGGGATTTGACCAGTCTGCCATTCTTTGGGCGCATCTGAAATCGCAAGGTTATATTGATGCGAAGGGCAAGGTGCAGGATGCGTTGAAAATGGCGCTCAAGGATGGAACGTTGACGGTGCCTGAGGCATTCAAGGCGCAGCGGGAACAAGTGGCACAGATACTGCGTAAACTGGCGGGACGATTGGAGATTAAAAATGCCGATGAGCGTCGGACGATACGTACCCGTCAGGCGGTCTTGAATAGCCCGAAATTTAAAGCGTTGTGGGATCGGATCAAGCACAAGACAACCTATCGCGTGCAGTTTGATAATGAGAAGTTAGTGGAGAACTGCACGGATGCGTTGCGCAATGCTCCGCCAATTCTCAGACCGCGTCTCCAATGGCGCAAAGCAGATATTGCGATTGGCAAGGCGGGAGTGGAGGCCACGGAGCGTGAGGGCGCAGCAACCGTCGTTTTGGAAGAAACGAATATTGAGTTACCTGACCTTCTTACTACGCTCCAGGATAACACGCAACTTACCCGGCGCACACTCCATCGCATTATAACAGGCAGCCGACGGTTGGACGATTTCAAGCGCAACCCGCAACAGTTTATTGAATTGGCTACCGAAGCAATCAATCGCTGCAAGCGCTTGGCGGTTGTGGATGGTATCAAATACGAGCGTCTTGGGGACGCGTGTTACTACGCGCAGGAACTTTTTGAACGCGAGGAATTGAGCGGGTATCTGCGGAATCTGCTGGATTCGCAGAAGTCCGTGTATGAGCACGTGGTTTATGATTTCGGGGTTGAGGCTGCGTTTGCTGACGAACTGGAAAAGAACGCAGCGGTTAAGGTATATGCGAAACTTCCCGGATGGTTTACGGTGCCAACACCTCTGGGTAGTTATAACCCAGATTGGGCCGTCTTGGTGGAAAAGGAGGGGACGGAGCATCTTTACTTCGTGGTGGAAACGAAAGGCGGCCTGTTCGCGGACGACCTGCGGAATACGGAGCGTGCGAAAATTGCGTGCGGTAAAGCGCATTTCAATGCTCTTGCCGTTGGCGATTCCCCAGCACGGTATATCGTTGCGAGAAGTTTGAATGATGTTTTAGGATGAGACGGCGTGAAGCCGGGTACTGTCGGAAAATGATTCCTAAGGGTTTTTCACGGAGATTTTGCATTTCGAGATACAGTCGGTCATGTCATCGGCTTGGGATTGTCTGGGCGGAGTGTTCTTGAACAACTGCTTCAGGGATTCCATTACTTGTTGTATTTCTTTCGCCTCATCCTTGTGCGCCGTTGCTTGTTCCAAGCGTTTCAATCGCCTTTCAAAATTGGAGTACAGCATTTTAGAACCCTCCCATTTCTGTCTTAATTTCTGGCGATTGTTCTGGTGTAATAGAGGCTTCCAAGGCTTCAATGCGTTGCTGTATTTCGAGCGCGTCCGCCACTTTCAATCCAAGTTCCAACAACCGCGCGCGTTCTCGCACGGCGGCCAGTGCTGTTTTTAAATCACCATCCTTTTCCGCTTTTTCCCCCAGTGATTCTGCCTTGTGCTCCAGCCGTTCGATTTTGGCACGCAAGGCATCCGCACGGGATGTGCATTCCGATGCGGATGCCTTGGCAATGGTTCCTGCCAAGGTTCCCTTGTGTCGCGAAAGCGCCGTAATGGAAACGCCGAATTGTTCCGCTATGTTTCGGAACGGTGTTCCGTTTAACAAAGCGGTCTCAATCGCATCGCGTTGGGGGTGGGTTACTATGCTGGATGGACGTGTCATTACTTTTACTCTCTTTGGGTTTACTTACGTTTCACTTCCCACAGTAACCACACCAACCACAGTAAGACTTTTAACCTTTCTGAAAATGGTACAATTCTCTAGGAAAGAGTTTGCCCCATACTGTGGTGGCTGTGGGTTACTGTGGGCGTGCCTCGATGCTGAAATAATAATGCCGCATGGGAAAGTATCCTTGCGCGTCAGGACGGGACATCTGCTCCACTTGAACCTGAATTGTGTAACCGTCCACCGAGATTTCCTGCGCATCGCCCAGTACGCGTTTGAACAGAATGCCGATGATACGCGCCCCACTGGATTCATCGAACGTCTTGCAGCCGGGAATCTCCACGTCGTTGGCAAAGGCAAGTTCCGCCAGTGCCTTAGCAGAGTATCCCCGTCCCGCTATGCCCGTATTTGCCGCAACAACGGCGATACTGCGAGCGAACTGGTGCGCAGGATCGGAAAGCCGCGCCTTGGTTTCTTCATGTCCCGCCAGCAATGGCCCGGCATAAAAAACGTTTTGCGTGATCCAGTCCAAAATCCGCGCCCACTGTCGGAAATCATGCCGCGTTTCCTGCGTCGTCGGTTGCCCAGCCTGCATCCAATAGCGCACCACGGAAAACACCGCGCCCAGATAGAACGGTTGGTTTGCCCGGATATGGTCGAGCAAATCCCCCTCCGTATATTTTTGGAATTGATAACCCGGCGGCTTTTTGCGCAGCCGCACCGTATAGGAACGGTTCGCCAAGTCTCGCGTCATGGCAGAGGCATTCGAGGTCATGGAGAGGCAAACGCGGGATGGGTCGATTGACACCTCGCCGCGATAGGGTACGCGTGTCGGAAAGGAGCGTTCCTCGGTAAGCAGGGCTTCAAGCATCGGACTGTCGATTTTGCCGCGCCAATTTGCGAACGTGGGGAACGCGCATCCAGCCAGTAAGCGAGAGGAAAGGGATTCATCGGCGGAACCCACGCCGCCCGCTCGTTGCGTGATAAGAGCGGGCTTGTCCAGATAAATAGAAGTTATCGCTTTCAAGAGAAAGTCCTTGCCGGTTTGCGACTGGTCGGCCTCATTGATTTGCATAGGACAGAGGCGCAAGAAGCCCGCTTTGCGCAGCGCCGGGGTAATCAGCGCGGCCAGAGCGCGTGCCTTATCGCCCGGCCTGACAAACGCGAAATCCGCCAGCAGTCCAGAGAGGGCGACAACGGCCTGCTCCAGCGGCACGTCAACAACCGTGCCACATCCTGTCACAAAAACTCCGCTTGTTCCGTCAAAACCGGCGGTAATCGTGCGCCCATCGGGCAACAGGAGCGGGCAAGCGGAAAGGCTTTTTACTTCGGGAAGCATGCCCGTGAAAGGTGAGTCAAAGAGTCCCCGCGCCTGGTCGGAAGTCATTACGCAAGGTTTCAGCACCATTTCACCGCCGCGTCCAGCACGCCAAACAAACAGGTTGAAATACTTCTCAGAAATAGAGCGCAGCGCTTCGGCAACCACAGGCTGAAAAACGTGTTCGCCATCCGACTGAATAACGCGTACCACTACTCCGGCACGCAAGAAATAGCGTCCCGTTTCCGCCAGCCGTGCGAAGAATTTCTTGGCGCAATCGGAAATGGACTGACTCCCGCCGGGCAAGACCAAGACTTCTTTTTCAACGGGCGGCGCAGGAGGTTCAGGCGGTATGCAAGGAACGGGTTTTTCCTGAGTTTTTGCTTCCGCCTGCGCGTCAATTGCCGCTAGTTCCAAAGGCGTAAAATATGCGTTCAAAACCAGGGGAAGCATTCAATTTTGCCAACGCATGGCCGCGCTTTATCTTATTCGTTCCCATCTGGATAAGTTCGAAGGCGCGCGCAAAAATCCGTTGTTCGCATCTTACGCGGACGCGCTGAATCTCCAACTCCAGCGCGTGAACAGGGGCGGGTTGTGTTTCAGTTTGCGCTGTCATCGTTTCCCCTTTCTGCTCGAAGTTGTGCGCGGTCGAAAATTATTTCTGCAATCGCCCTCAAGGTCGCACCAGGCAATCCCGGCAAGTCGAACAGCGAAAGCAATACCGCGTGCCAGGCACAGACGACCTGCAAAACATCTTCCAATGATGCCGCAGAAAATGTATTCAGGT
>DNPO01000267.1 GCA_003501375.1 Candidatus Sumerlaeota bacterium
CGCAATCTGACCAAGTAGTGCTAACGGGATAACAAAAAGTTATCATCAAAAATAGAACCAATCCAAACGAGAGGTGAAATGTTTTAAGCATGAGAAAAGCCCTTCCTTTTCAATGGGTGGGAAGTATCTGATCGTCAGGGGAACGCAATGTTTTATTCATCCCGGACGGATAGGCAAAGGGAGTGGACTATGCGTCAGGCGGAGAGTGGTTAAATACCAAAAGCGCACGAGTCGAGAGGGGCGATGCGGAGAGAGAAGCAAGATATGTTCCCCCTTTTTAACATGAGAGAATTCTGCTTATATCTGCTGAGAAACCGGAGTGATTATGGATAAAATAAACATCCGACGTCAAGAGAAAAACTTTTGTTTTATGTCAACGCCAGTTAGAAATGTACCCTCATTGCGCCCGATGATAATGTCACCAGTCCGTCCTTGCCCTGACATGGCAGATTGCCGCAGGAAATCAACGCGCACTTCATTGGAAACTATTCCGGTTTGACCGCGACCATCTCCACCACGCAGGGTAAGCCATCTTTGCGATGTACCCACTGGCGTTGCACGCGCAGGGGGCGCAACCAACGCGTTAATCGAGCCGGATGCGTGTAGGTGGTGCGTTTGGAGCCGTAGATGGGTTCCATTAACCGTTTGGCGCTGCTGAGCGCTTCAATAATGTAGGTTTTAAGAGGACGGCCCTTGCGCCAGAAAATTTTTCCCCAGTAATAACCCGCTAAGTGATGCGATACCCAGAGCGTTCCGCCGGGACGCAGAATGCGCCGCACTTCGGCAAGGGTCGCAATGGCATCTACGTGGAAGAGAATTTCGTTGAGGAAAACAACATCGTAGGAGTTATCTGCAAAGGGCAGTTGCATGGCCGATGCCAGCACTCCGGTTGATTGTGGCGTTTGCGCGCGGATGCCTTGGAGGTAAAACGGCGATACGTCCAGCCCGGTAAGGAGGCGGGGGGAATGTTCCAATGCGCATTGAATGTATGCACCCGGGCCGCATCCAATGTCCAGAATATCGCGTCCACACAGGTTTATTCCGGCTTGTTTGATGCGTTCCCGCACATATTCCAGATATTCTGGAGCCATCTGTATTTGGGCATAGGACGTCTGCCATGAGGCGTTTTTTTTGTTTTTTGTCAAGGTGGACATGGAGGCGCTATTCAAAAAAAAGACGGGGGTGTTGTACCAAGGCAACGCCATTCAAACGGCGTGCCACTGTCCCACCATGCCATACTTTCCGGTATTTTGCAATAACCTCATGGGTCGAAAAAGTCACATTTCACTTTTACAAAGTGGTTAAATTTTCTGTGCATGCGTTTTAGACAAAGCCCGGTGGAAAATTATGCCGCAGGCCAGGGTGGCCAGACCTAGAGTGCAAAATGCCGCCGTGGCGCTGAACCACGATGCCAGGTGGCCTGCCATCAAATTGCCCAGTGGCATCATCCCCATGGAGGCCCAGACGTAAAAGGACATGACACGCCCGCGTTTGCTTTCATCCACGGTGGTTTGCAGCGTGGTATTGGCCGAAGCCATTTGTACCATAATGCCGAATCCTGTGCCTACCAGCAAGAACATGGAAAGCGGCAACCAACGGGAAAAGGCAAAAACTGCCAGCGTTCCGCCCACCATCATGACGCCGCTGGTGCGCAAGCGGTCGAATCCGCCCAGTCCCTTGCGGCTTGTCATGAAAAAGGCACCCAATAATGCGCCCACCGCCACGGAAGAAACGAGAAAGCCGAAGGTTTGGGGTCCGCCATGCAAAAAATCCTGTGCCACTACGGGCAACAGCACAGAGTACGGTGTGCCCAAAAAACTTACCAAGGCCAGCAGGATAATAAGGGAACGCATGCGGGGATAATCTGCAACATAGCGAAATGCCTCGTGCATTTCGCGCCACCACACCGCCTTAGGCGCTTTGCGGGCGGCTGGTGGAACGCGCATCATTTGGAGGGAGATAATAACGGGGATGTAACTAAGGGCGTTGAACAGGAAACAGAGTCCCTCACCCACGGTAGCAATCATGATTCCGGCAATGGCTGGCCCCACCAGACGTGCCCCGTTGAACAACATGGAATTAAGCGCGATGGCATTGCCGAGGTCTGCTTTGTCTGGTACCATTTCCGAAACAAAACTTTGCCGTCCCGGCATGTCGAACGCGTTAGCAATTCCCAGGCAGACACTCAGGATGATAATTTGCCAGACTGCAACGTGATTGGTCAGGACGAGTATGGCCAACGCTGTGGCCTGCGTCAGGGAAAGAATTTGCGTTGCCGTGATAACCTTGCGGCGATTCACGCGGTCGAGCCACACGCCCGCCAATGGTGTCAGAAAGAATGCGGGGATTTGCCCGGCAAATGCGACTACGCCCAACAGCGCTTCTGAATGCGTCAGGCGATACACCAGCCAGCCCATGGCGATGTTTTGCATCCAGGTGCCGATCAGCGAGATGCCCTGACCGATGAAAAAGAGGCGATAGTTGCGATGGCGTAAGGCGCGAAAATCAGGGATGAAGAAAAACAGGGATGAGGGATGAGGGCGGAGGGATGAAACTTTCGCGGCATGTCCCAAGTTCTTACCTCCTGATACATTGTCCTGTGTTCGGCTTGGTGTTTCATCCCTCATCCCTCTGCCC
>DNPO01000405.1 GCA_003501375.1 Candidatus Sumerlaeota bacterium
GCTAGACTTTTAGGAGTTCCTGATGCGGGAGGGCACACCTTGCAAATTTTTACCAAAAAAGTTGCAACACAACAACATTTTGGCTATACTATTGGGAATTTATGTTACAAGCACGCTGCTTGCGCTCGTAACCCTATCCCACTTCCTGAATTTAGTGATTAATGTCTGCGGATACCCCCTGATGAGAAGATTTTTTTGCCTTTTTTCCATAATCATCCTTTTTTTCACGTTTCCGTTTTTACTCAACGGGAAAGACGCGGCGTCACAATCCGGCACACAGGTTGCCCCCTCTGTGCAATCTCCCGTACCGGAGTTGAATCTAACCGATGCCGAAAAAAAATGGCTCGAAGCACATCCGGTACTCCGCGTAGGCGTGGATCCGCGCTGGGCACCCATTGAGTGGCGCGATGCGAATGGACGCTATCAAGGGTTATCTGTGGAATACCTGCGCTCCGTGGAAAAACTGCTGGGGGTACGGTTAGAAATTGTACAAGCCGAAGATTGGCACCAACTGATCCGCATGGCTCAAGAACGCAAAGTAGATATGTTTTCGTGTGCAAAAGAGACGGATAATCGCAAGAAGTTTTTGTCCTTTACGGCTCCTTATCTGAATTTCCCCTCAGTTATTTTTACCACGGGCAAAATCACATTTGTTCAGGATTTGGAACAGTTGAACAATAAAAAAGTGGCGCTCATCGACCAATACCCAGACCAGGAACACCTCAAAAAGAACTATCCGGGCATCTCATTAGTCCCCGTAAAATATACGGAGGAAGGCATTGAAAAGTTGCATCGGGGAGAAGCGGATGCCTTCATTGGAAATTTATTAACCACCACGCGCTACCTGAGTAACACCGGAAATGCTGATGTTCACGTGGCGGGCAAGGTCAACTACGACGTCTCCCTCTCGATGGCTGCACGAAACGATTGGCCCGAATTAGCCCCCCTTTTGCAAAAAGCACTAGAAGCCATTCCCAGCGCAGACAAGGAAGCGTTTTTAAAAAAATGGACAGCAGTGGAATATGTATCTGTCGGCTGGGAATCGCGCGTTCTCAAATGGACACTGGCCGGGTTGCTGGTAGGATTCATCTTTATTGTTCAGTTGCGAATTCTGGTAAGTCGTCGCACGGCAGACTTACGCAAAGAAATTGACCTGCGAAAAAAAAGCGAAGAAGCGTTAAAAATATCAGAGGAAAAATTCTCCAAAGCGTTTCAGGTAAGCCCGGCTATAGTCACCCTTTCCACCCAAAAAGGCGTTTATTTGGACGTTAACGAAACCTTTGAACGGCGTACGGGTTACCGTCGTGAAGATGCTATCGGACATAGCCACCTAGAATTAGGGGTGTGGGACAACCCGGAAGACTACGCAAACACGCGCAAAAAACTTGACGAACATGGATACCTCCGCAGTGAAGAGTGCCATTTTCGTAGTAAAACCGGCGAAAAAATGGCAGGATTGCTTTCCACAGAACGGATTGAAATCGGTGGACAAACGTATATGTTGTCCGTTGTCATCGACGTTACCGATCGGCAACGTCTGGAAGAGCAACTTCTCCAATCGCAAAAAATGGAATCAGTCGGGCGGCTGGCAGGCGGGGTAGCTCATGATTTCAATAACATTCTCTCCATCATCCTGGGACACAGCGATCTGCTACTGGATGAACTCCCCCCAGATTCACCTCTACGGGAAGATATTTCCGAAATCTTAGCCGCAGCGGAACGTGCCAAGTCACTCACCAGCCAACTCCTGGCCTTCAGTCGTAAGCAAGTGCTGACTACTACCACGTTCAATCTGGACTCTGCCATTCAAAATGTGATCAAAATGGTCCATCGTTTGTTGGGCGAGGACATTCGTTTGGTAGTCGATTGCAAACCCGGAAATCATCTGATTAACGGAGATTTTTCGCAAATTGAGCAGGTAATTGTCAACCTGTGTGTCAACGCCCGTGACGCCATGCCACAGGGCGGTGAACTCACGATTGAAACGGATGTTCTCCTTTTGGACGAAAACTATACCCAAACGCATCCTGACATTAGCCCGGGACTGCACGTTGCCCTCAGCATTAGCGACGACGGTTGTGGAATGGGCGAAGAAACCCGCCGTCGCATTTTCGATCCCTTCTTCACCACCAAAGAAAAAGGGAAAGGTACCGGGCTGGGATTGGCAATGGTCTATGGAATTATCAAGCAACACAACGGTTCCGTCTTCGTCTATAGTGAACCTGGCGAGGGCACCACATTTAAAATATTCCTCCCTCAAATTCCAAATGCTGAAACAACGGAAGTGCCAGCCCCCCCGCAGGAATTCATCCAACGAGGGAACGGAGAGGCCATTCTGGTGGTAGAGGACGACGCCTCTGTACGAAAACTTACTTGCCAAGTGTTAACGCATCTGGGCTACCGTCCACATGAGGCAGCAAACCCTGAAGATTGCAAAAGGATTCTTGCCAAAAAAGATTCCTTCCAACTCTTACTCACGGACGTAATCATGCCCGACGCCAACGGGCCGCAAATACAGGAACTGGTGAAACAGTTCCGTCCGGGAATTAAAACGGTCTTCATGTCGGGTTACACCGAGGATGTTATTGGACACCACGGAGTGTTTGAAAAAAACATCCACTTTATCTCCAAACCCTTTAACGAAATTGCCCTGAGCATGAAAATTCGCGAGGCGCTGAACTGTGAAATTTAGAGCCTTTTCAGGCTGGAATGTCACACACCCAAAAGTTTGGTTGCAATGCTGGTCGGGGCGAACTGTGCTACAACCTCACCGCGTTTCAATCTGAAAAACGCTTAATCCACAATATCATCTTCTATCTGCCGTCTGGGACGCGACAAACTCCGCTTCGATGCGCGGGTAAACGCCACCACATGCGCCACTTCCGGGCAATCGCCCATTTGTGCTTCCACGCGGCTGAGCGCCTCGTCCAGCAACAAACTACTCCGGTAAATCAGGCGATAGGCCTCTTTCAACTTCGTCAGCGTTTCGCGCGTAAATCCGCGTCGCTTTAGCCCCACCAGATTCAAACCATGTGGACGCGCTGGGTGCCCATCTGCCGTTACATACGGAGGAATGTCTTGCGTGATCTTGCTGCAAGCGCCCACCATCGCGTGTGCGCCAATGCGGCAGAACTGATGCACGCCAACCAAACCGCCCAGCACAGCAAAGTCCTCAACGACCACTTCCCCGCCCAATTCCGCACAGTTGGCGAGGATAACATTACTACCCACCTGGCAATTATGCGCAACGTGCGAGTATGCCAAAAACAGGCAGTTATTGCCAATCACCGTAGCCTTGCCACTACCGGTTGCGCGGTTGACGGTGACAAACTCGCGAAAAACATTGTTATCACCAATGATTAAATCAGCCTTTTCACCGCGGTACTTCATGTCCTGTGAATCGGTGCCAACAATCGCATGGTGATACACGCGATTTCCACACCCCATGCGAACACCGCCCGCCACAATGGCGTGGCTGTTGATCTGGCAATCCACGCCGATCACCGCACCCGCCTCCACAATGGCATACGGCCCCACCAGCACACCTTCACCCAACTGCGCCGAAGTATCCACCACTGCGGTGGGGTGTATTGTTATTGAACCAACCATAAAAAACCTCGGAAACTGAAGAATTAGAAATTAGGAATTAAGAATTAGGAGTGAAAACCAAACACTACACAACACGATTTACCGCAACCGCATTGTTTACATTCCTAATTCCTAATTCGTAATTCCTAATTATTCTTTCGGATCGCCCAGCATGCAGGTAAACTCGGCTTCGACAGCAATTTCGCCATCGACTTTCGCTTTCACCGCAACCTTGCCCAAGCGACTCTTCAACTTAAGCACCTGCACCTCAATGCGCAACTGATCGCCCGGCGTTACCATGCGACGGAACTTCACGCCTTCAATCGCGGCAAAATACGGTACCTTGCCCTTGTTGACTGGCATGTTCAATACATAAACGGCCGAGGCTTGCGCCATGGCTTCCACCATCAACACGCCCGGCATAATCGGCTGACCGGGGTAGTGTCCGAGAAACTGAAACTCATTCATGGTAACGTTCTTGATCGCCACCAACCACTGCTTTTCATAGTCCAGTTCGATGATGCGGTCAATCAACAGGAAGGGAAAGCGATGCGGGATAATCTCGCATATTTTGGTAACATCCATCGGAAGAGTAAACTGCGGGGTTTCTGTGGTCATGCTTGACTAAATTCCTTTCTCAGATAACGAATAAATTGAGCGTTCGCGTGGTGTCCACCGCGAAACGCGGTAAAGTGTCCTCTTGCCGGTAAGCCGAGCAGCAACAAATCGCCGAGAAAATCCAGCAGTTTGTGCCGCGCCAGTTCATCCGGCCACAACAACTCCGTATTCAAGATACCCGAGCGCCCCACCACAATGGCATTGTCAATGTTGCCACCGCGGATCAGGCCCTTCGAGCGTAAGAATGCCACTTCTTCTTCGGTACAGAACGTGCGTGCCGGAGCGATTTCCTTCTCCGTCACTTCCGGCGTGATGCAAAACGAAACGGTTTTTGATCCAATCACCGGATGGTCATAATTCAAGAAGTAGGTCAGCGTCAACGTATCGGAAGGCCACGCGGTGAATTCCACCCCCGGCGAGTCCTCCGGTGAAAACGAAACCGGACGGGTAACGCGGAACACCTTTCGCTCGGAACCGTCCAACGTTTTCACACCGCCCTGCCCCACCAATTTTGCGAGTTCTTTCGCGCTGCCATCCCAAATCGGCGGTTCGGCAGAGGTCATTTCCACCCGGGCATTGTCGATGCCAAAACCATGCAGTACGGCCAGAATGTGCTCGACGGTCTCAACGGAAACATCGCCATCACGCAGAATCGTCCGACGCATCATCGGCTCTTCGGAAAGCGACGCAATCTGCGCCGGAATTTCCGGCGTGCCAGGCAAATCCGTCCGGGCAAAGCGCACGCCGTAACCCGTCTCGGCAGGCAACAACGTGACACGGCACTCCCGCCCGCTATGAATTCCGCATCCCTCCAGCGAAACCGCTGCGGCAAGCGTGGTCTGGCATTCCTGAGACATTCTATTCCTCGATTGTTACTAACAGATCGGTGTTTTGCACGTTGCAGTAATTGAACAGGCAGGAAAGGGCGTAAGCCAATGGCATCGGTTCATCTTCCGTATTTTCCAGCAATTCGTCCAACTCATCCACTATGGTAGCAGCCTCTTCGCCAAACAAGTAGCCAAAACGTGCGGAGTAGGTTTCCTCTTCCAAATCAGTGAAGGTCGACTCATCCGATTCCGGCAAGCGGCCCAGGTACAACATCTGGATACGGGTGGTCAATTCTGTCGATGCTTCGCGCTCCACCAGCCATTCGAACAGGTCGCCGAACTCGTCAATGGATGCGCCACGCGTTAACAACCGCCGACAATCATCTTCCAGTTCCTCTGCGATTTCTTCCGGCAGGGTACCGTCCAGCACCTCTTCCGCCTCGAAGGGTGCCACTTCATCGCTACGCAACGCATACGCTGCCATGAAGTCCTGCACGGCATACGCCTCGTCCTCCGACATATCATGCGGCAGGCCAACCATAACCATTTTGGTCACGATTTCGCGTCCGGCGTCGGCTTCCGCCTCGTCGAGTTCCCAATCCGGGCCCTTTTCGTCCTCGTCCTCACCAAAGGAGTCCTCGACCTCTTCCTCTTCATCGGCAGAGCGGTACTCACTGCCAAAAGTGACTCCAATATCCTGCAATAGTTCTCGGTCGGCACTGCCGATTACCTGAAACAGGGACTGCAAATTAGCGGTATGAAAATGAACCAGCACGTTCACGAGACAGAATTCTCCTTTACTCTCCAGTACAATCCGATGCACTTGCATCGCTTCGACGAGGATTCTAAAAGCGAACGGACACGGGGCGCAAGCAAAAAGAACGCCGTGCTGAAAAACAGGAAAAGATGCTTGACTCCCACAAATTTTCAAGTGCCCTCATATGATTCCCTTAGCAGCACTTATCTCCGTGTAAATTTCCGAAGGAGAAAAAATACAATTCCTAATACCACCAACACGCCGCCAATGGAAAGTGCGGAGCGCAAACTAAATTGCGGTTGTGATACCATGTGAGTTAAGGGCTTTGCAAAAACGAGCAAGGCACTTCCCCCAAAGACCAACATTCTGGCGCCTATTCCTTCTGACATGCCCGTGATAAACAGTACAACGCCAATCGCAAAGGCATAGGGCGTCCCCCCCATTCCCCACCCGCGATATGCACTCAGCCACTTCAACACCCAATCTGGAAAAGATTCCGACAGCGGCGGAAAAAATGGCACACTGTCCCATCCTCCCACCATCAATAACAACGCCAGAGGCAGTACCATCCAGTGGGAAAGCGAATCCAACGTTCCAAACCAAGAGGGGAAAGAACGATGCAGCACAGCATCGCCGATCAATTGTTCCGGTATTTGTTGTTTTTTATCCGAAGCCGTTTCCACAGCGGAATAACGTATCTGCGGAAAGGATTCTCTTTGCGCCTGCAAAAATTGATCCGCTTCCTGTTGTGCCTGCTTGTTCGCTTCACGCGCTGAAAGTCCGGTTGCCTTCAAACGACGCGCTTCCACCCGGGCGAGCGCCAAGCGCCCCCCATCGGTTTTTCGCATTGCTTCAAATTCGTCCAACCAACGGGCAATCGGGTCACGCCAAGCCCCGAAGGTGCGTCGCGGCATGGTCCAGCCCGCTACCGCCCACTTCGAACGAGCCTGCACCATTGCTTCATACCCAAACAGGTCTTCAAAAATTTCTTCCCAGTCCACGCCGGTGAAACATCGGTAGATGAAATCGTGCAATGCCTCTTCCGACAATCCATGCAACCGCAAATCACGCAACGCCAAGCGCACCTGTTCCAACGGCAAAGCGCGCGTCTTGCGCAAGGGCCGCAATATTCCAAATTCCGTCACAGCGGCCAAACCCAACGCAACCACTGCACATTCGCCCCATCCCTCCAACCAACCCAGCATGTATAAAACAGCCAAAAACAGCGCCCCACCTGCCAGCGTTAGGCTCCAATTTTTCAAGCCCATACCAAAAAATAAACTTCGCACCCGCCGGAACAAATAGGCCTTGGTGATCATGCCATTCATTGCAAACAATAAGAGTGGTGTCAAGGTGACAAGCCCCATGACCTCTCCAACCGATTCGAAGGAGCGATCAACAATTGCCGCCACGAATGCAATCAGAGTTGACACGACAAATCCGTAACCCACCACCGTGCGCACTTTGATAAATACCTTGTCATAATATGCCTTGTACGCTGCGTCCAAGATCGCCAGGTGCCGTTCCCGCGCAGAAGATGTTCCCTTGTCACCTTCAATCCCCAGAAAACCTTCCAACGCCGAAATCACTTCGGACATCCCCGCATAGCGCTCTTCCGGCTTCTTGCACATCATACGCTGAAGAATATCCATCAAAAGAGGCGACGCATTTTCCAACATTGGCACGGCCTCACTCCGGTGCTTGGTAATAACTTCCTGCGCTGTTTGTCCTGAATAAGGCGGTTTACCCGTACATAAGTAGTAAAGCGTACACCCCAACGCATACTGGTCTGCCGCAGCACCCGCAGTGGAGGCATCCTGCGCCTGCTCTGGTGCCATATACGCAGGGGTGCCCATTCCACGCGATACCTGCGTTATATGGGCAGATACATTTTTCCATTCCGCCAGCGACTCGGCCTCACGCATGCGTTTTTCAAAATAGCCCGACATTTTGGCCAGGCCCATATCGCCAATTTTCACTACACCTAATTCGTTCAACAGCAGATTATCCGGCTTGATGTCGCGGTGGATAATGCCGCGCGCATGCGCGTACTGCAACCCGCGCGCCACCTGCAACACATATCCTGCCGCAATATCGATCGGCATGGCACCATCCGCCCGCACCATATCGCCCAGACTCTGCCCTCGCACAAACTCCATGCTAATAAAATGAAATTTCGCCGCACTTCCCACATCGTATACCTGCACAATATTGGGATGATTCAACTGCGCCGCACTCAGCGCCTCGCGCGTGAATCGCGTCAACGCCTCGGGATTCTCCGCGAAGCGCTCGGGCAAAACCTTTAGTGCGACCTCGCGATCCAGCGAAATTTGCCGCGCCAGAAATACCGCACCCATTCCGCCTGCGCCCAACAGTCGCAAAAAATGGTATCCCCCCAGTGTTTTGCCCACCAAATGCCCTAACTCATCCCCCAGGCCCTTGCCGGTAAAAATATCCATTGCCTCTTGCGCAGCAGCCAGGATATCGTCCGGAGAATCCCCCGGTGCTGGTTGGGGGGATAAACACAAATTGGTTTGTTCTTCACCGGTGAGCAAGACAAATGCACCGGAAGGCTGCGCTTGCAAAATGCCCAGGCACTGCGGGCACCGCACGCGTCTTTCCGGATTCAGAGCATCCACCTCACCCTGATAACCGCATTGGGAACATTGAAACAGCATTGCCAGGCCTCTCCCCGTTGCTACGCAACCACCATTATCATAGCAAGAACCCGCCACGGGAATCAAACGCAAAAAAAATAGCATGCGGTAAAGATGAGGTAGATATTGACCCACACCCCGCACGAGGTGCTTGTCGAAGGAAAACCGATTGTGGTACAAGGAATGGTGGGTTGCGCTGGTACGGGAAAATCTTCTCTCAACTTCACTCACCTTGAATCTCCCGGATTAAGGTCGGCTTAAGGTTTAGCGTCTATAATGAAAAGAGCATTCGCGGCATGCCAGCGAGCGATCTTCAATAAAAGGCTCTTTTTATGCAACCCTCGGATTCCCCTGACTTTCCCCGTCGCTTACGTTGGCCTTCTTGGCTGTTTCCGTTTTTGGCTGCGATGCTTTCCTTGTCCCTGATACCCTTCTCGGAACAATTGGCACCCCACCTTCCTGTCCTTTTAAAGAGACTGCCCCTCCTCTGGCTTTTTGACGCAGCCAAACAATTTGCCGCAACGATCACCATGGTCACCATTTGCATTGCCACCTGGACGCTCATGCCCAGGCGTCGGGCAACGATCCTTGTTTTTCTTATTGCGCTTTTTTTCACCACGGCGACGTGTCAAACGTTGAAAACGGTGGCAGGACGCGTACGCCCCTTTAATGCCATCCTCATGAATGAGCAGGAACAAGATCGCCAGTGGGTGAACACGTATGTGCAACAACACCCGGACACGGGCTTACGCGCCGAACCCCACAACCAATGGTTGGGTTTCAGCCTGACTCGCCCGGAAAACTCCGGTCATTTTGATTCCTTCCCGTCTGGGCATACCTATTCCGCGTTTTTGCTGGCTGCCCTCCTCAGCGTTCTCTACCCGCGCCTAACATGGCTCTGGCTCTGCTGGGCGACGGCCTGCGCTCTGGAACGCGTTGCAGGACGCATGCACTATATAGAAGACGTTTTGATGGGTGCCGCACTGGGATGGTTTATCCCCAACTGGATATTTTCCTGGCGCTGGCCTGTGCAGGTAAGTGAAATGGTATTGCGCAAAATGAAAAAATGAGAAAAATGGAGAACAGAGAGAATGATGGAGATCAAGTCGGTTTTCAAATTTCTCCGTAATTCTCATTGCCTTCAAAGGACACTCTCATGGATTTCTTCGAAACCGTTTCCCAACGCCACAGTTACCGCGGTAGCTTCCAAGATAAACCCGTGCCTCGCGAAGACCTGCGCAAGATAGTTGAAGCAGGCCTGCTGGCCCCTTCGGGCAACAATTTTCAAACGACTTCATTTATCATAGTGGATGATCCGGCGTTGGTTGCCGCAATTGCCACCATGCACGCGCAGGGTAAAACGGTTTCCGTGCAGAACAGTGCGCTCGCGGAGGCAAAAAACTTCGTTGGTGCCATGCAGGAGGCGAAAGCCTATATCGTTTGCGTGATTGACCAGATAACCGCGCTTTCCGATGGCCCGGCCTTTCCCGTGGAAGATTGCGCCGCTGCAACGGAAAACATGCTGTTGGCAATTACCGCGCTGGGTTATGCTTCCGTCTGGGTGGATGGATGGTTGCGCAGAGAAGGTCGTGCAGACAAAATCGGACAGTTGCTCGGTATTCCGGAAAACAAAGTCGCGCGTGTGATCCTACCCATTGGTGTACCAGCCTTGGCAGAATTTAGAAGCCCAGACAAAAAGCCCTTTGAAGAACGCGTTTCATTTAATCGATCCTAAAAAACATTGGCTCAGACAAACTGCGGCAGTGAAAAACCGGGGGTGGTAGCCCCATGAGCAAGACAGACGCTTCCTTGAGAAAAAAGCGTTCCTTTGGAGTGCGGTGACACGTCGCCGCTTTGCCGTTACGCGACATGTCGCGTGCCGTTGGTTTGTTTT
>DNPO01000199.1 GCA_003501375.1 Candidatus Sumerlaeota bacterium
CCGTCATGGATATCCTGCCCAATACGGCGTTGTTCCCGCTCTCCCGCATCCAGCATGGCTGCTTCGGCAGTACGCAATGCGGTGATGTCGCGCCCCACCGACTGAAAAAAAAGCAACTCACCGCTCTCATCAAAGAACGCGCGATCGCGCCACAACTGAAACAAAATGGCACCATCCGAGGTGAGTACCGGATGCTCCACGCGGCGATTGGGATTTTCTGGCGTGAAAGAACGGTAAAACCGTCGCATGCGGTCGCGTTCAGACACGGGAACCAGTTCCAGTAAGCTGGTTCCAACCAAGTCCTCGGATGTTTTATCCCAAAATTCCGCATACGCTCGGTTGACAAAGGTGAGAACCAAGTCTTTGTTGTAGCGACAAATTAGTTCTTCCTGTTCCTCCACAATACTGCGATAGCATTCCTCTACCGAGCGTAATTCTTCCGCCAGTTGCCGCTGGGGGGTAATGTCGCGATCGCAGATGGCATAGCCAACCGAGTTTCCCACTTTGTCCCGCATAAAGTGGACAACCGTCTCGGCATAAAAAAACGAACCATCTTTCCGTCGCAAATGCCGCACTTCCTGCGAACTGCCCGTGTTATAGGCACGCTCCAGCATTTTATCTGCCAGTGCGATGGTTTCTTCGCTTGATGTTCCGAACTCGCGCCACAGCATGTCCTGCGTATCTTCATGCGTCCACCCGTGCAATACAACCGCGCCCGCGCTCCAATACGAAATGCGGCCATTTAAATTCAAGCCAATCACCGATTCCCGAATGTTGTCTAACAACAAATTTTGCAGGGGGGCGTTGACGGGTGCTTGTGTGCTGGACATAACGGGACTTTCAATTACCATGCGGAAATATTCGGGCGAATCGCCCTCTTCTGTCAAGGAATATAATACAAAGAAACAAGTATGGGATTTTTTCCCGCCCGTAAAAAGGGATGGTTTTCCCAAACAAGTAAGCAAGAAAAATACGAACCATACGAAAGAAACAAAACAGGAATGTTTTGAACATTTCGTATGGTTCGTATTTGTTGGGGTTACTGTTTAGGAGAACCGTTCGTGCTCATTTCGCCTAGAAATCAAACCGTTGTTTGCGGCTCTGGGCTTCTTCACGCTGGAAAGCGCGTGAACCGGGTTCCTCGGGCACGGGGAGCGGCTCCGGTTTTGGCAGTTCAATTACTACGGCTTTCGGTCGAATGTGAAACTCGGGACGTCGAGTGAACCCCTGGCAAAGTTGGACGAGGCGCGTCATATCAAACGGTTTGGTAAGAAACGCATTGGCACCCATTCGCGCCGCTAATTCGTTTTCCTTGGCCGACTGCTTTGCCGTTACAATAATAATTGGAGTGTTTGCAAAGTATGGATTTGCCCGTAACGTCTGGCAGAATTGATAGCCATTAAGTTTCGGCATCATCACGTCGACAATAAACAAATCGGGGGTGTACGTGGTGGCTTTGGCTAACCCATCCATACCATCCACAGCACCGACCACCTCATACTCGTCCATCAGTTGCAATTGCACCATATCCCGCAAATCCGGGTCATCTTCCACAATCAAAATACGGGGAAGCACCGGGGATGTCATGGCCCCTGCCACCGGTTTAGACGCAACCAGAGATTCGGATAGTTCCGGACTGGAGGCAGCAATTTGGGCCGTTGCGGAGTGCGTCGTGGCATCGGTTTTGGAAATAATTTGCAACTGGTGCAACGTCATTTTTTTGGGTCGTAACGATGGCGGCGATTGTTGGAAAAAGATATCTATGTTTTTCCGCAAACGTTCCGAGTCTATGGGCTTGGGGAGAAAAAGAGTGCCGCCTGTACCATAACTCTGCGTGATATTCTCGCGGGAATTATAGCCGGATAAAAACAGCACCGGTGTGTATTGGTAGGTGTTCTTTTTTCGAATGGCCGTGCAGGTTTCAAAACCATCCATCTGCGGCATTTTAATGTCCAGGATGATAAAGTCTGGTTCCAGTTGATCCAACTTTTCCAAAGCATCGCGCCCATCCCGCGCGGTTACCATCTCATACCGATCGGATAGACATTCCACAATCGTGTTGCGCACATCCGAATCATCATCCACCACAAGAATGCGATACTTCGCCTCGGCGCTCATAACAACTCCCCCCGTTTTTCAGAAGATCGTGGAAAAATCAACAACCTCCTCCTCCAGATTCCTGCAACATACGACGCAACAACTCGACGGGTAACCCGATGACATTATCGAGATTGCCTTCAACGTGTTCAATAAATTGTCCTGCTAATCCTTGAGCGCCATAAGCGCCTGCTTTATCCAACGGTTCCCCGCTGTCAACATACACCCTTATCTGTTTATCCGTCAAGCACTGGAATGTAACTAAACTATCTTCTGAGGCGGTTTCGATCCGGGGGGCGCTATTGCCATTCGGACGGCTCACTGCCAAAGCGGTGATGACCGTGTGGGTGCGCCCGCTCAGCAAGCGCAACATTTCCACCGCTTGTTCGGGATGAGATGGCTTCCCCAAGAGTGCCGCTTCTGGAAAACACTCATCCGGGCCAAAGCAAACAATGGTGTCCGCACCGATTACGATGGCATCCTGACACTCGGGGCGGCTGGCGATTTCGCGGCACTTTAACTCCGCAGCTCGCTCGGCAAACTGCCGTGGGGTATCGGCTTGCACCGAAGTCTCGTCAGCGTAGCTGGGGAGAATCTCGACAGGGATACCTAATTGGGTAATCAGGTCCTTGCGGCGCGGGGAAGCGGAGGCGAGAATAAAGCGCACGACAATCTCCTCAAAATAAGTTAACCGACCAACGGATCAGATAAAAAGTACCTATCCCAACCAGCCCTTCTTTACATCACCCAATCCATCTTTGATTTTTTCAAACAACGACCGCTTGTCCTCTTGAATTTGCTTCCCCTCAATCTCCGATAATTCGCGGAACAGTTCTTTCTGGCGATCTGTTAATTTGGGCGGGGTGTGCAAAATCACGCGCACATACTGGTCGCCCCGTTGGCTCATATTGCCGCCTGCGGGCATGCCGTACTCGCGCATGCGGAAAACCTGGTGCGTTTGGGTGCCCGGGGGAATGCGTAAGTGCGCGGTCGCGTCGATGGTGGGCACCTCTATCTCGTCGCCCAACGCGGCCTGCGAGAAGGAAACCGGAATTTCGCAGTACAGGTCGTCATCGCGACGCGTAAAGAACTCGTGTTCCTTGATTTGCACGACAATGTACAAGTCACCATGCGGTGCGCCATTGGGTCCGGCTTCGCCCTCGCCCGCAACGCGCAACTGAGCGCTGTCTGGCACGCCCGCCGGAATGCGAATGGTGAGTTTTGCCATTTCCTCAACGAGGCCAGCGCCGTGGCAGGCATCGCAGGGATTTGCAATAATCGTCCCGCGCCCACTACAGGCGGCGCAGGTAGTTACCATCGAGAAGAAACCCTGGCTCACGCGAACCTGACCCGCTCCGCCGCACTGGCGGCAGGTGGTGGGTTTGGTGCCGTCTTTGCAACCGGTACCTTTGCACTGCTTGCAGGTTTCGGGACGCTTAACCTTGATATCCGCGTCTTTACCCTTGAAAGCGTCTTCCAGCGTAATGGCGAAACGCACGCGAAGATCACGTCCGCGAGGGGCGCGTCCACGGCGCTCATTCTGGAATCCGCCGCCAAAGATGTTTTCAAAGAATCCGCCAAAAATATCCTCGAAATCGCCTCCGTGGCTGAAGTCACTCCAGTTAAATCCACCGCCACTGAAGGAGTTATGCACGCCATCAAAGCCGTAGCGGTCGTAATTTGCGCGTTTGTCCGCGTCGGAAAGTACCTCGTATGCTTCGGCGACTTCCTTGAATTTTTGCTCGGATTCCGGGTTGTCGGGATTGCGATCCGGGTGGTATTTCAGCGCCAGTTTCCGGTAGGATTTTTTGATCTCGTCTGCGGTGGCGCCTTTTTCAACGCCGAGGGTTTCGTAGTAATCTTGTTTGTTTGCCATG
>DNPO01000473.1:0-5519 GCA_003501375.1 Candidatus Sumerlaeota bacterium
GCAGCCTCAACGGATGCGCCGTCTGTTACGTTGATCGCAACGCCCATTGCAATCTTCGCTCCCGCGTCTTTGTTGATCTTGTCCGCTGCTGCCTGAGCGCCTGCCACGTTGATGTCGGCGAGAATCACCAAACCGCCCTGGTTAGCAAACGCCTGCGCAATTTCCAGACCGAAGCCCTGCGCAGCGCCGGTAACAAATGCGATCTTGCCCGCGACACGTCCCGTGCGAGCAGGGGTATTACTGATCTGGAAGGTTCCAAAACCCGGCACTGCGACGGCATCCGGTCGTGAACCGACCAACGCATTTTTTAACGCGTCAATCAGGGCTGCGCCTTCCAATCCAGCGGCAGGCTCAAAGACAAACGCGCCGGAGGCGACAACGCCTTCTTCAAAACGAACCAGTTTCAGGGTTTGGCCTTCGGCCAACAAGGCGCGGAGCGCGGGTGCAATCGTGGTAAGCATGGGGAAAACCTTTGGGAAAAGATATAAGCCTTATAAGGCTTATAGGACTTATAAGTCCTATAAAAAAACTAAGCCGCCATGATACGCGCGCCCAATTCAGCAAACGCGCGGATGCGTGCCTCGGCGTCGGGGTACGCGGAGTTGGGCTTGCCGGCTTTGTCCACAAAGCCGCACTCGCCCTTTGCGGTCAGGTACTGGTGCGCGGCAACCACGCAAGCGCCTTCCCAGAAAATGTCCTGCACGGCTTCGGGCACGGGCGCTCCCCCGATGCAGAACGGTTCAATCGGAATCAGGTCGAGCGAGTTGTGCTCGGTGCCGCCGCAAACGGGAATGCCCGCCGCGCGAAGCGTGGTAACATACTGGGTCAGAACTTCCGGCTTGTTGCGTAGCGGAATAAACTCCGCCATGAAGATGTTGCGCTTCTGAAGTTCGCTGACCAAATGCTCCGGCGTTTCTTCGTAACCGCACAACGGGTTTGCGCCATCGGCCAGCGTGGGGTAGCACGGAATGCCGCCGAGTTCGAGGATAACTTCGTATGCGGTTTCAAAATTGATAAACGTCTCGGCTACAAAACCCGGCTTGCCCGCCTTCATCAAGTGCGAGCGAATTTCATTTTGTACACCCGTTGCACTTGCCGGATTTTTCGATGCGACGCCAAATGTTTTTTCCAAAGCGGCTGCGCGATCGACTTCAGGAACGGCTTCAAAAATAGCCTGTTGGAAAACCATTGCGACGTGGCGCTCCTGCAACGTAACCGTTTCGGTCGGGCAACCGTGCCGCGCGACGACACGCGCCACCACGTCTTGAGCGGTCAGTTTAATCGGGATGCCGCTGGCGGTGAGCACGGCGGAAAGTTTATCGGACATCTCCGCCATGCGCTTGTCGTCGGCGGAGCGAATTGCGCCGTAGAGTTCTTTCGCGCGGGGCGTCTGATCCCAGAATTGCGTGATGCCCTTGCCGCAAACGTAATACTTGCCCGGGTTGCCGGGATCGTTGATGCGCACGCACGCCTTCACCAGTTCGTCCACCAGGCAAATAATTTCGAGTCCGAACAGCGGGAAGATGCCAGCCGCACGGGCCTGTTCGGTGAACGGGCCGTAGACGGTGAAGTCGTAATAGTTGGTTACGCCAAGTGCGCGGATGCCTTCCTTCTTTGCCATGTCGATAAGTTGCTCGACGTTTTCAAACGCGGAAAAGTTGGGGGGAAGGTGAACGTGGCCGTTATTTTTCTGGCGAGCAAGCGGGGTTGCCGTGGGGATGAGGGTCTTCAAGAAATCGGCGGGGGAGGGCATAAAAATAAGTCCTATAAGGCTTATAAGCCCTATAGGACTTATAAGCCCCTTATTCGTTTGGGGTTTTAGGCCTTCACGCGCAACACCTTGCGCGGAGCCATGTGCAACGCCATGCCAAGTGCATCCTCAGCGGCTTCCTTCAAGCCTTCGCTGATGGACGGGTGCGCGAAAACCACCTCGGCCATTTCGTTCACGGTCGCCTTGGTGTGCAACAATGCGCCTGCCGCGGCAATGCATTCGGTCGCGTTGTGCCCGAGCATGTGGACGCCCAGAATCTCGTCCGTCTCGCGATTACGAATCACCTTGGCGAAACCTTCGGTATCACCCGCTGCCATCGCCTTGCCCAGGAAACCAATCGGAAAATTACCAACCGAGTAAGGAATGCCTTTGGCGCGTGCTTCCTGTTGCGTCATGCCGACCGACCCGATTTCCGGGTAGGTGTAGACCGCGCCGGGAATGGGTGCGTTGAATGCCTCGCGGTGACCGAGCGCGTTTTTGACCGCACAAACGCCCTGCGCCGATGCCGCGTGCGCCAACAAACAACGTCCGTTGGCGTCGCCGATGCAATAGATATCTTTCGCAGCCGTTTCCATGTATTCGTTCACGCGGATGAACCCGCGATCCGTCTCGATGCCCACAGTTTCCAACCCGATGCCCTGCGTGTTGGGACGACGCCCCACCGCAATCAATGTGCGCTCGGCATTGACTTTTTTCCCGTTGGACAGTGCGGCGTGGCAGCCCTTATCGGACCCCACCAAACTGTCCACCTTCGTGTCGGTGAAAATCGTGATGCCGCGTTTGGTCAGACTGGCCTTCATTGCCTCGCCCAGCTGCTCGTCCATTTCGGGAAGCAGACGCGGCTGCATTTCGACAATCGCCACCTGCACGCCGAACGAGTGCATCATGCACGCGAACTCGCAGCCGATGACGCCGCCACCAACAATCAGCAGGCTTTCGGGCAACGTATTCCAGTGCAACGCTTCGTCGCTGGTGCAGACCAGTCCGAGGTCTTGCGGCCAGGCGGAAATGCGTGCGGGAGCGGAACCGACGGCAAGAATAATTTTCTTCGCCGTGATCTCACTCACCTTGTTATCGCCCGCGTCCACGGTCACTTTGCCCGGGCCGTTCAACTGCGCGCGCCCCTGGATGTACGCAATTTTGCGTCCGCCAAAGAGGCTGGTGATACCGCCGCGCAAACGACGCAGCACGCCATCTTTGCGTTTTTGAATTGCGCTCCAGTCGAACGACGTGCTGCCCACGGTCACGCCAAACTCCGCGGCGTGATTGATGTGGTGCAGCAATTCAGCGGAGGCAAGTAGCGCTTTGGACGGGATGCAACCATAGTTGAGGCAGGTGCCACCCGGGTGCTTGGCCATTTCGACCACGGCGGTTTTCGCGCCCATCTGCGCGGCCTTCAGCGCGGCAACGTAACCACCAGGACCGGAACCAATGACGAGAACATCAAAAGGGGAAGACATGAGAACGGGAATCCTTTGAAAATAATGGGAGTAATGGAACGACAATAAAAACGTCCAAACCCATTTCACCACAGAGGACACAGAGAACGGCAAAATCTTTATTTGTGTAGTTCTCTGTGTCCTCTGTGCCTCTGTGGTGAAATGGGTTCTAAGATGTTCATCAGAATTTGAAATTACGCATCCAGCAATTCGGGGTTTTCGAGCAATTGTTTCAAGCGCGCCATAAACTTCGCGCCCACCATGCCGTCCACCACACGGTGGTCGCAACTGAGGTTGATGGTCATCACCTTGCCCATCTTGAAACCCTCATCGGTTGCAATAATGCTCGGACGCATCGCGCCCACAGCCAAAATACCGGCCTCGGGCGGGTTGATGATCGCGGTGAAACTCTCGATCCCGAACATGCCCATGTTGGAAATGGTGAACACACCCTGGCCCATGTTGCGAATCGAGCCGCCACGCGCGGCTTCTACTGTCTTGCGCGTTTCGCCCGCGAGGGTTTGCAAATCCATGCGATCCACCCCCATCACCACCGGCACCACGAGGCCTTTTTCCAAGCCCACCGCCATGCCGACGTTGGACGTCGGGTACTCTACCAATTCTTCACCTTCGAGGCGAGTGCGGAATTCGGGGTACTCATGCAAGGTGCGCCCCACCGCCAGAATAATTAGGTCGTTCACACTGCATTTGAACTGCGCCTTGGCCTGACGATAGAAACTGTCGAGTTTGGCAGCATCAATGGTCGCGGTAAGGTAGAAGTGCGGCACGTTTTGCTTGGAGAACGTCAGCGCCTTGGCAATGGCCTTGCGCATTTCGCTCATCTTTTTGCGCGACGTCACGCCTACGGGTTCGGTCACGCGATTCGCCGGAACCAACCCAGGTTTCAGCGGGGTAGCGGCAACCGGCACCGCGCCCGGTTTTGCGGAGAGCACATCGGTGGACAGGATACGTCCGCCGGGGCCACTGCCTGCGGGAAGCGATGCGAGGTCAATGTTCCGCTCCGCGGCGATTTTACGTGCCGCGGGGGAGGCTTTCACGCGGCCTTCGATGGTAACAACTGCTACCGCTGAGGCAACCCCATCGGACTGATCCGTCCGATTCGACTGATCGGTCTGATGGGATTGCTCGGTTGTCGCTGTTGCTGCCGGAATGCTTGCGACAGCCGCAATGTACGCGTCAACCGCCGCGTCATCATCAGCGATGTACGCCACGATTGCCTTCACGGGAACGGTCTCGCCATCGTTGACCACGATACGCGCCAGACGGCCGGGATGATCTGACTCAATTTCCATCGTCGCCTTGTCGGTCTCAATCTCAAAAATAACTTGTCCGGTTGCAATGGTGTCGCCCGGGGCGACGTGCCACTTCACCAGAGTACCTTCTTCCATGCTCTGCCCGGCTTGCGGCATCAGGATCGGCGTCACGCCAGCGGGCAATTCCACCGGAGCGCTCGGAGATGTAGCGACAGGAGCCGGAGCGGGTGCAGGCACAGCAATGGCATCGCCCGAAGCGCCGACTTCGCACAGCGCTTGTCCGGGCTGTAACGACGCGCCCGTAGGAACCATAATCTTTTGCAACACGCCAGCGCACGTGGCTTCAATCTCCACCAACGCGGTTTCAGATTCCAACTCGGCAAGCACGTCGCCCACGGCAACGGGATCGCCTTCCTTCTTGAACCAGCCGCGCACTGTGGCGCTGGAACCGGCTTTATCGATCTTGGGCAGGGTAATGGTAGTCATAGGGCTCTCCTTCTGCGTTAGTATCTGAAAGATTTTTGCAAAAGTCAAGCAAGATTCTTTCATTTTTTTGTTGAAATCCGCCTAAGAATACTGTTATTCTCCAACAGAATTGGCAGCAAAACTGCGCAGGAGTACCCATCATCCCTAGGACGTAAAACAAGGACGCCCCAAAAACATGACCGCATCCAGTCAAAATCGCCACGATCATATTTTGAAAATCCTTTGCGAAAACGGACAGGCTTCCATCAAGGACTTAGCACTTCGCGTCGTTACTTCTGAAGCGACCATTCGCCGTGATTTGAAATACCTCGCAGCCAAGGGCGAAATCGAGTTGATCTATGGCGGTGCCGCCCTGCCGCGCCTCGGCAACTACTCCTTTCATTCCAAGGAAATGCGCAACATTGAAGCGAAGCGCCTTATCGGTCGCCTTGCCGCCGATCTGGTGCAGGACAACGACCTGATTTTTCTGAGCGCAGGTACCACCAGTTTCCAGATGGCCTCGTATTTGAACCGCAAACGCGGCTTGTCGGTCATTGGCAACTCGACCCG
>DNPO01000473.1:5845-6166 GCA_003501375.1 Candidatus Sumerlaeota bacterium
CCGGATAAACTCGATACCGTTGGCCCGCTCGCGCTAGTCATGCTGGAGCATTTGCGCGGCTACCGTGCTTTTATTGGCACGGATGGCCTCTGTATGGAATTTGGGTGGACGGCGAGTGATGTGGAAAGTGCGCATTTGTATGCCCAGACCATTTTGAATGCCAATGAAACGATTTTGCTGGCCGATCATACGAAGTTTGCCGCGCCGTCGTTGTACAAAATTGGCTCTTTTGACAGCATTTCCAAGATTGTGACCGATCAAAAACCGTCTGAGGAGTGGATGGCCTTCCTGCAATCGAAAAATATTGAGGTCATTTATCCG
>DNPO01000233.1:0-4285 GCA_003501375.1 Candidatus Sumerlaeota bacterium
CATCAGGACTTTTAGGAGTTCCTGCTGGCAAAAGAGGGCAGATCACCTTTTTGTGGCATTTTGTCTGGTTTTTTCGGATGATGAACATCCATGCCACCCCCACTGAAACCATTGCCCCTGCTCTACTCTCTCCCTGCCGTTTTCGCTTTAGCTTTGCTGTGGGAAATGGGTGCGCATCCCGACCAATGGCTTTCAGTTGTTCTGCAGTTCCTGCCGCAACTGCGCGGCGTGTTTTGTGCATTGCTCATGACCGCGCTTGCCCTGCTGCTTGGACACGGCACGCTGCGCCTTTGCCGCTTTGAAACCAAACCACCGCTGTCGCTTTCGCTGGCATTGGGGTGGGGACTGCTCTCGCTTTACGTCTGTCTGTTGGCAGCAGTTGGCACGCTCACCGGATTCTCGCTCTTTTTAAAAGGCACTCCGTGGCTGACATTGCTGGTGGCGGGTGTGGTGTTCCGCGATGCTCTACGGGAACTGATTGCTGAGGCTAAAAACCTTGCGCTGCAAGCAACAACCAGCATTCGGGAGTACGCAAAAACACTCCCAGCATTCGCATTCCCGTTGATTGCGCTCGTCATTCCTCTTGGCATACTAACACTTCTGCGTCTTGGATTAACGGCACTTACGCCGTCGTTTCAATACGACGTTTTGGAATACCACTTACCCGCTGTGCGGCAGATGCTGAACACGGGAACTTTTGCACCCGTTGAAGGCGTGCGTTACACACAAATGCCGCAGGCGGTGGAAGCGCTCTACGCATTCGGTTCCTTGCTGGAAGGCGGGGCCGAACCTTTTGCACCCAAACTGCTCCATTTGTTTCTGGCATTATCGACAGTGGGTGTACTCAACGCGCTGCTGCGCGAGTTCAAAACCTCTGCCGCGTTGCGTCTGATGGCTGCTTTCCTGTTCCTGCTGCATCCCGTCACTTTCAAATCGCTCTCCGACGCATTTGTCGAAATGGGGCCGGCTTTGTTCGTTACCGCAGCGGTAACCACATGGATATTGGCGGAACACGATAAAAAATACTGGAAGTTATCGGCCGCGTTTTTCGGTTTTGCGTTTAGTTGCAAGTACACCGTGGCTGGGCTTGCGATTATTCCGTTTATGCTCACATTTGCTCTCTTGCGGTGGCGCGACAAGAAGACACTTAAATTATCAAGCATACTGCTGGTCGTTGGTGGCGCAGTTTATCTGCCGTGGTTTCTGCGCGGCATCGTGTTTGGGCACTCACTTTTTCCCCCGCTTACATTACCAATGAGGAGCGACACATTTGACCTTTCGCTGGCCCAGTGCATGTCCTCGTACCACTCGATACATACATTTCTGTCCGCTGACTGGTTGCGCATGATACTGCGCCGCATCCCCGATGTGGGTGCGTTGCTCTTCATCCCCCTGCTTACCACGCTGGTTTTGCCCCAACCGGACAAACGCCGTCGCGCACTCGCGCTCTTTGCCCTGCTGGGCTACTGCGTCTGGTGTACGGCGCGCAACCCCGAAGATCGCTTTCTGTCCGCACTGTTGCCTCTGCTGGCAGGCCTCGCCGTGTTGCTGGCGGATACGGCAGGACGTTTCAAATCGCTCTGCACCGGAGTGCTCGGACTCTGGATAGCGCTGCTGTTCATTACGCAGGGACTGGGTGCGCACATGCAGGGATTTCTGCAATCCGGACTGGGCATTCTGTCCCCCCGCGAATTCCAGGAAAAACTCTGGGGTAAACCCGTCGTTGAATTTTTCAATGCGATTGAAGCCGCTACCGACAAACAGAAAAATCCGCGCGTGCTCATGTTGTTTGAGGCACGCGCGGCAGCCTTGCCGTCTTATCTGCCCGTCGAGTTCAATACCGTTTTTGACAGCGGTCCATTCTGGCGATTGATGCAGGACACGCAAGCCGACAACCCACAATGGGTAATCGAGCAGTTGCGCAAACGCGGCATTACGTTAATCGCAGTAAACGAAGCAGAACTGGCGCGCCTACTCGCGACCTATCCCGCCCAGGCGGCGGCGACCGATCTAAGGTATCAGATAGTCCAAAAATCTCAAAGAACCGGAAGCAGTTTCGACCCGGCCTTCTTAACGCAGACCAAATTTTATCCCGCGATTTATTACGCACCCTGTGGGGCAGAAGTTGTGCTCAAACGCCTGAACGCGTTCCTGCAACACACTCGCACCGCGTCCCCGCTCGTCTGGCAGACCGATTTGGGCGGCGCAAAACTTTGGGTAAGCAAAATCCAGCCGTAAAAGCGCGCTGTCCGTAAAGTGCGTAAAAACCACCAATGTGGGGGCAACCGTCAAGCGCGAACTGCACGCCGTTGGTGCTAAAACAACAGGATGATGTGCCAGTTCATTTCAGGTTAACACCTCCTGATTATTTTGTCACGCCGAGTTTTTTGTCCAGACTTTTTAGCAGATCACGATATTCCTGTTGGTTTTTTTGCGCTTGTTCTTGCGCCTTTTTCAGCCCGGGCATTGAAATGTTGAAGAGAATGCCCACCTGCTGGCGGCCCGTTAAACGCATGACCAGATTCTTGGCAAATCCGCCCTTACCGGTGTAAGTGTTGATTTGATTTTGCTGCGCTTGAAGCCGGGCGTCCACTTCCACCGGAGTAAGACCGATGTTATTGCTGTATTTTTTGTCCACTTCGAGTTGGACGCGCGATGCTTCCCACATGATCGCCGGGCCGTTGTTTTTGTCCAGCACGTTGGATTCGACACCCCAGCGGCGCGCATGACGGATCAACGCTATCTGGTCAGAAGAGTACAGAAAATTTCCGGTCGGAAGATCGAAGTGGTAGGTATCCAGATTGTGAGTGCTCAGCATTTCCCGGGTGGCGCGTAACAACTCAGGATTGCTTTGGAATTGATTTATCAGACGTTGCCACGTTTGCGTACCGATATGGAATACAGCCACTGCAACCATCTGATCTATCAGGGTGGAATAAGGGTGGGCGCGCGCGCTCAGAATGATGGTATCGGCGCACTTCATCGCTTCGGAAAAATTATTTTTCTCCAGTTCCATCACCGCCTGCATGGCAGTCAAATGGGCCATGATGCGCAGTTGGGTACATCCTTGGATGTTACCCATCACAGGAGAACTGCTTTTTTCGGTGGGTTTCCATTTTCCAGGCATGGGACGCCACACTTCCGTATCGTAATCCGGTTGTCTTACGATTGTACGGTAAGCAGCGAGCAAGGGTTCTACTTCTCTGAAACGTATCTCCCAACGATTGACAAAATTTCCAGGTTGAAGGGTTTCCGAGTTTTTGGAGGAAAACGTGTTTGCATATTCCTTTTCCAGATTTTCGATTTTATCTTTGAGATTTTCATACTGCGCGTTGCACTCATCCACCGCTTTGATCGTGTCAGGCGCGTACTCTTTCACCTTGAGCGCATCCGGAGGAATCGCCACTTTTTCTGTGTACCAGTGCTGGAATATATCTTTTTCCTTCGGCGTCATATTGGAAAAAATGCGTGCGTCAACAAATTTTAGCAGTCCGAACAGGACAATGATCCCCAGAATAAAAAGGCTGGCGCTGATGATTACAACCCAGCGGAGAATATGGCGTTTGCGTGGTGCAACGCTGTTTTGTTCTGTAAGTTCGTTGCTCATTGTTTTTCTTTCAGGGCAAATTTTTAATCGTGAATCTGTTACACTTTTGCAGTGTAAGCACGTAGGCGTCAGGTGTCAAGATTTGCGTGCTATACAATAGCAACTCGAGACGCAGTTCTATCACCGAAACTCCTTGGCAAGCCATGACAGAAAATATATAAAAGCAATCGGTACAAAATGCAGGACGCGCAACAAAAGTCGTCCTCATCCTGTTGGGCCAGAGGTGTTTATGGAACGGATTCAAATGGCGCACGGTGGCGGTGGCGAAATGACCCGCCGCTTGATTGAAGAACATATTCTGGCGAAACTCACCAACCCGATTTTGTCAAAGTTGGAAGATGCCGCAACGCTCGACTTTGCCACGGGCCGCATCTGCATGACAACCGATGCCTTTGTGGTGCAGCCCCTCTTTTTCCCCGGTGGCGACATCGGGCGACTATCCGTTTGCGGAACCGTAAACGACCTGGTTGTCATGGGCGCAATTCCACGCGCGCTCAGTTTGGCACTCATTATTGAAGAAGGATTCGAAATCGCACAACTGGATCGCGTGCTGGATTCCATCGCAATCGCAGCCAAAGAAGCAGGCGTGGTGATCTGCACGGGTGACACCAAAGTGGTGGAGCGGGGACGCGGTGATGGATTGGTTATTACTACGGCGGGGATCGGGGGACGCCGCGC
>DNPO01000233.1:4566-4817 GCA_003501375.1 Candidatus Sumerlaeota bacterium
AAAAGCCATATCCAACCCGGCGATGCCGTTTTCATCACCGGGCGCATTGCGGAACACGGCCTGGCGGTCATGTCCGTGCGCGAAGGGCTGGAGTTTGAAACCGAAATCCGCAGCGATGCAGCACCGTTGGGCGGCCTGGCAAACGACCTGTTAAGTTGCGGAGCGAACATTCGTTTCATGCGCGACCCAACGCGCGGAGGGCTTGCCGGACTCTTGGCCGATCTGTCCGAAGAAACCGCTCTGACCGTAGA
>DNPO01000233.1:5088-5238 GCA_003501375.1 Candidatus Sumerlaeota bacterium
GAAGAAGCCGCCATTCCGATTACCGCAACGGTACGGCATGCGTCCGAAATGCTGGGGCTGGACCCACTGCTTTCCGCCAACGAAGGAAAAATCGTTTTTGTCGCCCCCGCAGCGGATGCGGAAAAAGTGCTGATGGCTTGCAAAAACCAC
>DNPO01000311.1:0-1545 GCA_003501375.1 Candidatus Sumerlaeota bacterium
AACCAAATCTCAACAACAAGGCGCGACGTTGCGCGCACCGGCAAAGCGGCGTCGTGCCGCCGCACTCCAAAGAAGGAGTCCTCATTACTTTGAATCGGCCCTGAAGATGTAGTTACAACCCAAGAGGTTTTTGGAAAAACCTCCAAAATTTTATCCGA
Organism: Candidatus Sumerlaeota bacterium; assembly: GCA_003501375.1. Taxonomy (GTDB): domain Bacteria; phylum Sumerlaeota; class Sumerlaeia; order UBA8349; family UBA8349; genus UBA8349. Next base: position 159 of record DNPO01000311.1, read on the forward strand.
TACGGTCGCAACCCATCACGCCACGCAACGGCTCGGGAATCCGAATGCTGCCGTCCTCCTGCTGGAACGCTTCGATGATGGCAATCATCAGGCGCGGCAGCGCCACGCCCGACGCATTGAGCGTGTGGCAGAACTCCGGCTTGGCCCCGGCTTCACGACGGAAACGGATGTTGGCGCGACGCGCTTGGAAATCGCCAAAGCACGAGCACGAACTCACTTCGAGATAACGATCCATGCCCGGCGCCCAAACTTCGAGGTCGTAGCACTTGGAGGCAGCGAATGACATGTCCGCAGAGCAAAGTTCCAGAATGCGATAGTGCAGGCCAAACGCTTGCAAAATCGATTCGGCGTGACCGCGAAGGATTTCAATTTCACTCAACGAGGTTTCGGGCAGCACGGTGCGGACGAGTTCGACCTTATCAAACTGGTGAACGCGCGTCATCCCACGGCTTTCCTTACCGGCAGCACCCGCTTCACGACGGAAGCAGGGCGTGTAAGTCGCGTAAGTAATCGGCAATTCGGCCGCACTCAAAATTTCGCCCGCATGCAAGTTGGTGACGGGAACCTCGGCAGTGGGGATCAGGTACAGATTGTCCGCCTCAATGCGGTACATGTCCTCTTCCATCTTAGGTAATTGGCCCGTGCCGGTCATCGTCTGGCGATTGACCAGATACGGCGGACGCGTTTCCGTGTAACCGTTGTGGTCGACATGATGATCGAGCATGAAACTAATGAGACTGCGCTGGAGTTTTGCGCCCAATCCCTTGAGTACAATAAAGCCGCTACCGGTCAGGCGCGCGCCACGTTCGAGATCAAGAATACCGAGTTTTTCGGCAAGGTCCCAGTGCGGTTTGGGCACAAAGGAGAAGGTCGGTTTCGTGCCCCATTCGCCCTTGACCACGTTGTCGTCCTCAGACGTACCAACGGGCGCGGATTCGTGCGGCAGGTTGGGAATGCGGAGCAGCAGGTCGTTCTGGAGCGATTCGATTTCGGCGAGAGCTGCGTCCACCTTAGTGATTTCGTCACCAATATCGCGCACGCGGGCTTTGATGCGTTCGGCGTCGTCCTTCGCGCCGGACTTCATCAACTGGCCAACTTCCTTGGAGGAATCGTTGCGTTCCTTCTTCAACGTCTCGGCGCGGAAGGTGATCTCGCGACGTCGCGCGTCCAACTCAATCACTTTGTCCGCTATCGCCGGATCGGCCTTCTTAGCCACCAGCCCTTTTTTCACCAACTCGATATTTTCACGAAACAACCGGATGTCCAACATTTGCTTATTCTCCCTTTTTTATTTTTAGCCACGGATGAACACGGATAACTTCAAAACAGAGATTACCACGAAAAACACGAAATACACGAAAAGGACGGGACGATGTTCATGGTTATA
>DNPO01000311.1:1807-3455 GCA_003501375.1 Candidatus Sumerlaeota bacterium
GATGTTCATGGTTATATCTGTGTTCATCCGCGTTTATCCGTGGCTAATTGTGCGTCATTCACCACTAACCCTGCGTTCTTTGCTTTTTGCTCCTCACGCCAAACCCTGTAGACAATGAGTGAGAGCATGAAAAAGAACGTTCGGTAGCAACACCCCAATGCTGTCCGGCAAAAACCTGAAATACATAATTCCCTGCAATGAAAGCCGTCCCGGATTCAATTATTTTTCTTATCATGGTCGCACCTGTTGCACTACATGGAATCGTGAAAAGAAGTTTTCGTGTGTTTCGTGTCTTTCGTGGTTATTATCTTGTGTTCTCTTCCGCTTCTTTTTTCACCTCGGCAATTTTCTCCATGAACAAATCCGTACAAGCTTGGTAGTATTCTTTTGCGCCCATGCCATCGCGGGCAGGCAACTCAAATGGATGCCCCATCCACAAAATAATCTTATGCCGACGCGGCCATTTTTGCCCCCGCGGCCACGCTTCAAACGAACCTTGAATGTACGCAGCCAGGCAGGGTTTGTTCACTTGCGCAGCAATCATCGCCACGCCTGGCTTACCCGGTTGCAGGTTGCCATCGGGCGTGCGGGTGCCCTCAGGAAACAGCGCCATCACCTCGTCGTTTTTCAGCACATTGATCGCTCTCGTGAGCGCCTTGCGATCCACGCTGTCGCGATTGATCGGCATCACACCAACGTGGCTGGCCCACCAGGCGAACAATTTGTTGTGAAAGAGTTCCGACTTCGCGAGATAGGACGGGATGCGCCGGGTTAGCATCCCCAGAATCGGTGGGTCGAGATTGCTGGCATGGTTGAGCACGACAAGGTACCCACCCTTGGCAGGCAAACGATCCAAGTTGCGGGCTTCCAGGCCAAACCATATTTTAAAAAAGAGCAGGCATAAATGTTTACTAATAAAATAAATCATGTTTCCCGTCCATCCGGCAAAATCTGGGGGGCAAACGCACACCCAAGTTGTTTAACGTAGAAGAAAAAAACGCGCAAGTCAAGCACTAGCGCGGGCAAACCGGAAGGGGCATCTTGAATTTGTTACCTTTTCATTTGCCATCAACCGGGAAAATATATCTTGCCGTTCTTTGCGGCTTTGCGCCTTTGCGTGAGACAGGTATTTCGGTGTTGCAGGCGTTGGGCCAAAGACACGGCAACTTCATTTTTCACGCAAAGGCGCAAAGAAAAAAGCCGATTCCCGCCAAGGTTCCGATAGCCGTAGCTGCTGGCGATGCCGATGCGCTGGACGATGCGGGCGTAACCTGTTCTGGAACGCGCTCGACCAGCACGGTGAAAAAGACGTCCATCAGTCTGAACAAATGGATCAATGAGTGGAAAAAATAAAACATCTTTCCCAGTGCCCTCTTATAAGAAAACGGCGAGATGATGTGATTGAATTAAAATCACACCATCTTGCCGTTTTTTCACATCCTCGAAAAACTGAGAGCATTTTCAGATTGAAACACGGTACGGCCGTAGCAGTTCATCCCTTCGGGATGAACTTCAACTTCCAATTTACCACAATACCGCGTTCCAATCTGAATATGCTCTAGCAGCAATCCCCTACTGGCAGGAGAGTTTCAAAGTAAGAGGAACCCCTCCTTTGGAGTGCGACGACTTGTCGCGCGGTTTTTCTTTT
>DNPO01000311.1:3831-5316 GCA_003501375.1 Candidatus Sumerlaeota bacterium
AAAGGGGCCATTTTGTGACTTTGAAACTGTCCTGCCCCTACTGATGGATGCCGTTATTTCGATTCGGAAACTTGGGGGCCCAGCAAGGAAAGCATTTTCTCCCCATATCGCTTACCGAGTTCTCGGTAACCCGCCGGAGTGAAGTGTAAATGGTCTGGACGCCCTTCGCATTCCTTCGAAGAAATGACGTAGCAATTGGGGATCGTTTTCGGCAACGTTGCAAGCATGGTGGGGTTCATGCCAGCACAAGCGCCTTTCTGGTCGGCGCTCAGGAGTTCACCGGCGAGCAGAGGGACGGATTCGGGTTTAAGATTCAGGTCCTTGACCAGGTTGTCATAGACCCCTTTAACTTTCTTGGGCCACTGCTTATCTCCGCCGTTTGACTCTCCCTGATGTAACAGGATACCTTTGATAACCCCATCCTTCTGGGCCAATTTTGCCATGTCGACAAGACGCTGATAGGGGTTTCCGTCGTACGCTTTGATGGTATTGCGCATCCAATCGGGAGCCGTTGCGGTATACGACGTGTAGTTATCCTTGTCAAACAGTTCAATTTTGCAGCCGCCGATTGCAACGTTAATCACGCCTACCCGGACATTTTCCGGGAGTTTGGCAACCATGGTTCTGCCAAAATAATCGGCAGGGCAAAGACCGCTATTGCCCCGGCACAACGGCGGGACCGCAGGGTACCAATTTCCCTTTTTTCTATTCAGGTTCGGAAAGTCAACTGCTGCCAACATCTGAAAGCGTTTATCCACCGTTTTGTCTTGTTCTTCAATGCCTGTATCTGGTCCTTTTGCATAGCCTTCCATGTTGGATTGGCCCAAGCACAAGAAGATGTAAAAATTTGGGTCTGGTTCCGCAAAAGCGGGCGTTGTAAACGAAAACAGCGAAAGCAGCAAGCACATAGCCCATGTCAGTTTCATAAATGTTTTCTCCAATTCTTTATTTTTGATGGAATGTTGTCAACCGATGCTACTATCCGGTAGATTTTTACAGTTAACATCAAAATGCTGTTGAAGTAAACTGCCATTTTCTGCCAGTGAGTGTATTATTTTGCGGCAAAATGCAAAAATAGTGCTCTGCCCTTGGGCAAGGTGTTTGCAAGCAACACGTGAAGGGAATAATGATCAAACGCTCGGGCAAAATAACCTCTTTTCCCTTCCCATTGCATTCGATTGCGGCGTAAAAATTTTCACGAGATCGCTTGCCAATCCTCTCAAACCATCTTGACTTGTTTTCCGGGATTCGGTATCACTATGGAGTTCGAACCTCCGCGCCGCTTGAGCGTCGCGACTCTTCCCTAGAAAGGCTTTTTCTTATGGCACGCACCTTTTCAATTGGTCTGGATTTCGGCACCAATTCCGTCCGCTCCGTAGTGGTGGACACGCAATCCGGCGAAGAATTCGCCACCCATGTTTTCCCCTTCCCCTCCGGCTCCGCCGGTATTTTGCTCGACCCCAAAGACCCGAATGTGGCGCGTGA
>DNPO01000312.1:0-6110 GCA_003501375.1 Candidatus Sumerlaeota bacterium
TAAACAAGCCCTGTAAGGGCGAAACCCGGACCTCCGATTTACCAACATGCCGGGTTGCACCCTTTCCCACCTCCGCTGGGCCACAATCAAAAGGAGGGAGTGTTAAGAGGTTCTTGACGGCCTTTTTGGGGGAAGCAGAAGGCTGGAGAAAACGTCTTGCGAAATATTCATTCTCGTTGACAATTTGGTACCAAAAGGTTTAGGTATTAAAAGGTGTGGATGGGAAAGGAGAAAAAGGTTATGTCTCGTTTATCAGGGGTACTGTTGCTGGTTGTAGTGATGGCACTTTCGGCGCTGGGCTGTGGTTCATCACCGTCTCAAAAATTGGATTCGAGAGAGTTGGCCCGACAGCAGGCGGTTTCCGGAACGGATGCGCTGAATCTGGAAATTGGGCAAATTCGGACCTCAATGCAGAAAGTTCGGGAGCAGCAATATGAGCTGTCGCGCTCTCTGGACGATTTACAAAAGAAATTGGATAATCTCCCGCAATCATCGGAAGCGGTCAAACGAGCCTTGGAGCAGATGAAAGCGCAGGAAGGCTCGGGTATTTTGGGAGGCGAGGGTCATGGTTGGCCTTGGCCGATCAAACTGCTCTTGGTGTTGGCGATTGTTGTGATTGCTTATATTTTGTACAAAAAAGTGGCGCAGGATGATGAAGAGGATTCGGAGGAGGGAATTATTGAGGAGACGAACTTGGGTTCGATCCGCTATCCTTCTGATCAGCCCGCAAGCCCTGCCGTACCAGAGCCGAAGGATGAGGGAAAATAGTTTGCCGGTGCTGCACTGCGTTTCTTGGTAAAAACTGCGGGGAAAGCGGAAGGCGCGCTTTTCCCGTAGTTTGCAGAATCTATATAGTGTCCGTTGTTGCGGTGTTACACGTTTTTCAGGGTATTGTCGCGGAGGGACGGATTTTACTCATGCAGATGAATCGGTCGTCGTTTTCCCCCCTCCTGTGGGGTGGATTGGTCTTTTTTCTTCTGCTTGACGCATATGTGGCGTTTGCGGCACTTCCCTCCGTGCAACCCTTGAAAGGGTCGGTGCGGGACTTTACGTGTTGGGAAAAAGATTTTGGGTTGGAATACCCCCATGCTCCGCTGGTGGGGGATTTTAATTTAGATGGCCGATTGGAAGTTTTTTTAAGTGATCGTGCAGGGCATCTGGTCGTAGTGGATGCGGAAAATGGCCGAAAACTCTGGTCGAAAACCGTGTCGGGTGCGTCGTTGTTGCAGCCGTTGCTGGGACAATTTGCGACCACTACCACGCTGGAAGTCGCCCTCTTGCGCCACGATGGTGTGTTTCAGGTGGTTGCTGCTTCGTCAGGGCGCGTGACGCTGGATGCTCGCAAGGCGGTGAAAACACAACAGCCGGAAGTTACGTTTAACCTTGCGCCAACGTTGTTACCCGCACCCCATCCAGAGCAGTTGGATGGGGTGTTGGCTATCGGCGAAGACCGGATGATGTATCGGTTTGCGATTGAAGAAGGTAGTTTGTTAACCAATGAATACGCAGGTGCATCTATAGCCAAGGTGGATGATGTTCCGGCGCAACCGGTTTGTGCGGATTGGCTCGATCAGTCGGGAAGCCAAGCGTTGGGGGCAGTTTTTGCTCTGGGTGAGCGCCGCATTATCTCGGCGAGTTTAAATGTTCCTTCCTCCAAGCCAGCGGTTATGTCCTTTCCCATTTCAGCGGCGGACAGAGGCGTACTGGGGTTGTTGGATAATGGCGGTCGTCCCCAAGCCTTGTTTTTGGATGCACTTGGAACCTTGTACACATTCAACATGCAACTGGGCACGGACTCTTTTCTGGTATCCCCCTTGGCGGAATCGGTGGTACAGACGGGGTGTGCGTTGGATAAAGATCGTATTTTTGCGCCCCTGGCGGCTGATTTGGATGGGGATGGTGCGCCGGATGTCGTGGTAGCAGGCGCTTCCCGCGTGCGCGCCCTGCTGGGGGGGCAGCGAGAACCGGTGGGACAGGGTTATGCGGTTCCGGGAACGTTTCAAACCCCTCCCGCTCTTTTTCGGGCATTGATGGGTGACGCTCAAAAGTCTCGTCCCATTTTGGTACTGGGAGACGAATCGACGCTCTATTTTTTAGACCCGCTTAATGCTCAGGATATGTTGTTACAAAATGTGAGCATGGGGGGATTGGTGCCTGTTTCTCCCGTGGTAATGCAAGTTGCCACCGGTGGCCCGTTGCATATTTTGTTGGTAACCAACCACAAGGTCATGTTGCTGAAGACCACACTGGGGACTGCGGGTGAGAACTCCGTTTTATGGCCAGGGGTGGCGGGCGGTCCCATGTATTCAGGGACACGTTCCCAACCGCTGGAACTGTTGCGTCAACGGCAACGGGGAATTCATTTGGAAATGCAAGCATTCAAAATGCAGGAGGCGCGCACAAGCCTGGCGGCAGGTCAGTATCCCGCAGCGCTTACAGCGGCTGAATCCGTCCTGGCGCAAAACCCATTCCATCCTGAAGCGAGGCGTATCCGGTTTAAAGCGTTCTTGCATCGCCAGATGCCTCTTCTTGTTACACTGGTAATCGCCCTGCTTGCTGGACTGGGATTGGTAGTATGGCGAGGACGACGTTATTTTGCCGCCCGGGTTTTGCTGCGTTGGACGACTGATATGGAAAATCAGGAAAAACCGGATGCGATTCTTGCCGCTTTCCGTGATTACTTTCGGCGGCATTCCGGGCCAAACTCGGCCATCTTGCGTTTAGCCCAATATACGGAGCATTTTGGTTTTTCCCCGGCGGAATTTTTACCTTTGTTTGAGAAGGTTTTGTTAGTGGATACCCCCGATAAGTACGTGACGCTCTGCGTGGCGCGGGCGTATCTGGAGCGCAGTGTGGTCACGCCGGAGGCCGCGCGAATTTATGAACTGGCTCGCAAATACCCGGAGAATCCCGCCGTATTTCTTTATGCACTGGGGCTTGTTTCCATCTCGCACAGCAACTGGGAAGAAGCACTGGAACGGCTGGAAAATGCCTATAATCAGGGATGTCGTGAAATCGGGATTTACGATGCATTGTGCGAAGTTTACATGGCATCAGACATGCTATCCCCAAAATACTTGTCGATTTTTCAAAAATCCGCGCGCCGTCAACCAGAAAACATTACCCTGTGGAATGCACTGGCAAACATCTATGTCCGGTTTAATTTGCAGCGGGATGAGGCAGCCCAATTGGTTTTCGCGCAATTAAAACGCTTGAATCCAGAGTCGGCGTTGGCAAATCAGGAACTGGCAGCGGCACATTACCGCGCGGGTGAGTTTGAGCAGGCGATGGAGGCTGCACGCTTGGCGTTAAAGAGCGATCCGAATAGCATTGTTGCGTTGCAAACGCTGGCCTGGTGCTTTTGCCACAATAATGATTACTCCGAAGAGGCCAAACATCTTTATTTCCGAGCGTGTGAGTATCAATTGGACGATCCGATATTGCTGCGCGCCTGTGCTCAAGTCTTGTTGGAAAAACCGAGTTACGAGGATTTTCCTGCGGAATTGTTACAGGCACGTTTGGAGGCTGTTCAGGAAACGGCAGCGGTGCGGATTATCCGGGCGATTTCCCAGAATGTGTCCGACCGGGATTTTCTCTTGCTCGCCGCCACGGCGGGTAAGCGTTGGGGACAGACACAGATTCTTAAACTGGCGCTGGAAGCCTTGCGAAAAGTGCACGAACTGACCCCTATACAAACCGTGCAGTTGGCAGAGGTGTATATACTCGAAGGCGTTTTCCCGGAGGATAATATTGCGGTGCTGCTGAGCGCGTTTACCCACCGTCCCGATATGCCGGGGCTGGTGTGCTTGTTGGGACGGGCATTGGTAGCGCAGGGACGCATGGATGTTGCGTATTTGCCGGTTCTTGAGGCGTTGCGGAAGGTTAAGCCGACCAACGCGCAGGAAGCGTTTGAGTGGATTGGCTGGAATATCCATTGGGGCAAGGCATCTGAGGAACAGGGTCATTATGAACCAATGATAGGAGCGTTGCCTCAAGCGATGGAGGAGTTGGAGTATTTGGAATCCCAGGTAAAAAGCGGAAAGGCTCAAGTGAATGGGGTGCTGTTGGAGCAACGCAAGACTGAATTGAAGCGTCTGTTGGCTTCCGCCAATGCGCACCTGAGCAATTTTCAAGAGGCGATCAGACACTATCGGGCGATTTTGGCGATAAATCCGAGGGACCGAGAAGCGATTCTCGGACTGGGAAGAACATTGGCAACCCAAGATTCTGCCAACCCCGAGAGCAAAGACGCTGTGGTGCGTGCGCACGCGTTGGCCCCCAAAGACCCCGCACTGAATCTGGCGTTGGCAGAGTATGAAGCGGAGGCTGCACATTGGACGCAGGTTGGAAATTGCCTGATGGTGGCAGCGCAGTCGGACAGTGTGGGTGTGCAGAGTGCGCTTGCGCGCATTGATGGCATGCTGCGCCGTTTCCAGGGCGTTGCTTCTATCCCGGCGCGTTGGGTGCGAGTGCAGGTATTGCTCACGTTAGAGCGCTATTCCGATGTTTTGGAAGAAACCGAAATTATTTCCGGGTTGAGCTCTCAAGAAGACGGACGAATATTGACCCTGTACGAGCACGTATTGCGCACCAATCCGCAGAATACCAAAGCGGCTTTGGGGCGTGCGCGCATGCTGCACCGGGCGAAACGTGATGCGGAAGCACGCGCTGCGTTGGAAAAAATATTGCAAACCCAGCCGGACAATAACGAGGCGCGTTTGTTGCTGGTGGACGTTTGCGAGGCCCTTCTGCCAACCGCGGGCGAAACCGACCCTATTCGCTTTTTACTCGGACAGACTGCCATGTCGCTGGGAGATTATAACCGCGCGGTAGTGTGCTTCCAGAAAACGCGACTCGATACCAAACTGTCCAAGGCGTCCACTCGCTATCTGGCTGAGTGCTATTTCCATAAAAACATGTTGGAGTTGGCACTGCAAGAGTTCATGAGCGTACCGGTTGATACCACAGTGGCGACGGTATTGTACCAGATTGGTGCGGAGGCTGAGACGCAGGGAAATCGCACGGCAGCCCGCATGGCATATGAGCGCGTTTACGCGTTTGACGCATCGTTCCGCGATGTATCGGAGCGTTTGCATGAAATATCCCAATCCAGTTTATCCGCCTCGCAGGCGGGGGGGGACATGACGTCACGTCGGGATTCGCATGGTGGAATCTCCTCCTCCCAAGCAAGCAAACGTCGGTACGAAATTAAGGAAGAACTGGGACGCGGTGCTATGGCAACGGTGTACCGTGCGCATGACAACGAATTGGATGAGGATGTAGCCCTCAAAATCCTGCCGGACAGTTTCCTGAACAACCAAGAGGCGTTGCGACGCTTCCGCCAGGAAGCGCGTTCGGCCAGGCGCCTGACGCATGAAAACATTGTGCGTATTTACGACATTGGTGAAGAGATGGGACGCAAATATATCTCGATGGAGTACATTAACGGCGAGACATTGAAAAAAATCATTCACTCGCCCGGCATCACACTGACGCTGCCCATGTTCCTGAATTATGCGCGCCAAACTGCCCGCGCGATGTTATATGCGCACGAAAATGGCATTATCCACCGTGATCTGAAACCTGCCAACTTGATGATTGCCAAACGTGAAGACGGTTCGCTCGAAAAAGGCATGGTGAAAATCACCGATTTCGGCATTGCCAAGGCGAGTGCTGATGCAAGCCAGACCATGACAGGTGCCATTGTAGGAACACCGCTCTATATGAGTCCCGAGCAAGTGATGGGCCTCCAGTGCGACCCGCGCGCGGATATTTATTCCTTCGGGGTACTGCTGTATGAAATGGCCACAGGTGCGCCCCCCTTCCAAGAAGGCGATCTGGCCTACCACCATATGCACACGGCTCCGAAACCGATCGAGGAAATTTCCCCTGTTCTCAACGCATTGATTTTGAAGTGCCTGGAGAAGGAGCGGGAAAACCGATGGAACAATTTTGGTGAAATATTGGCGGAATTGGACAAGGTTGAAGAAACCGTGTAAGTTTTGGTTGCTCTTCCATCGCTTCCCGCTAGGAGAGTTTCAAAGTAAGAGGAACCCCTCCTTTGGAGTGCGGTGACTCGTCGCCGCTTTGCCGTTGCGCGACTTGTCGCG
>DNPO01000312.1:6382-10355 GCA_003501375.1 Candidatus Sumerlaeota bacterium
GTTTTTCTTTTGCTCGTCAGCCGTTTTTGTTCGGGAAAATAATCCCATCAACCCAAACAAACTGCGCACGACAAGTCGTGCAACGGCAAAGCGGCAGCAAGCAGCCGCACTCCAAAGAGGCCATTTTGTGACTTTGAAACTGTCCTGCGCTTTCCGTGAGCATGCACCCTTTTTTTGGTTTTTCCCGTTTACGCCTTGCCTTTCTCTGACTTTTTCGTTACACTCAAGCGTTCTGGATGGGTTGCGTGATACTGCGACCCCGATGTCTGAGAAAACAGGAGTTACCCCTATATTATGCAGGAATTGAATCGCGAACAGATTACCGCTACTCCTATCGAAGACGAGATGAAAACCTCGTTTATCGACTATGCGATGAGCGTTATTAAAAGCCGTGCGCTGCCCGACGTGCGCGACGGCCTGAAACCAGTCCACCGTCGTATCATCTACGCCATGCGCGGACTGAACCTGCTGCATAACCGCCCGTATCTCAAGAGTGCGCGCGTCGTCGGCGAGACGATGGGTAAGTACCACCCCCACGGCGACTCGGCCATTTATGAATCCATGGTGCGTATGGCCCAACCCTTCTCGCTCCGCGGCATTCTGATAGACGGCCAGGGCAACTATGGTTCCGTAGACGGCGACTCCGCAGCGGCCATGCGTTACACCGAAGCGCGTATGACCGCACTCTGCGGCGAGTTGCTCACCGATATTGAGAAGGAAACGGTGGACTTTGAGCCGAACTATGATGGTAAGGAAGATGAGCCGACGGTGTTGCCCGCCGCGTTCCCGAATTTGCTGGTAAATGGTTCGCAGGGTATCGCAGTGGGTATGGCGACCAACATTCCGCCGCATAACTTGGGCGAGACGATAGATGCATTGCAAATTTTGTTGGCGAATCCGGCTGCCACCCTGAAGGAATTGATGGCGGCATTGCCCGGCCCGGACTTCCCGACCGGTGGCTACATTTATGGCAAGCAGGGCATCAAAGATGCGTATGAAACCGGGCGTGGTCGCCTGATGTTGCGTGCGCGTCTTTGCACCGAACAACTGAAGGCCAATCGTGAGGCGATTATTGTCACTGAGTTGCCATATCAGGTGAACAAGGCGAAACTGGTGGGTGACATTGCCGACCTGATGCGTGATAAGAAGATTCAGGGGCTTTCCGAAATCCGCGACGAATCCGACCGCGACGGTATGCGCATCGTGATGGAAGTGCGTCGTGGCGAAAATACGGATGTTATCATCAATCAGCTGTTCCAGATGACTCAGTTGCAGAGTTCGTTCAGTATTATTCTGCTGGCGTTGGTGGGCAACCGTCCGCGTTATATGGCGCTCAAGCAGATTATGCAGCACTTCATCGACCACCGTCGTGAGATCGTGGTGCGTCGTACGCGTTTTGACTTGACCAAGGCTGAGTCCCGGTTGCACATTGTGGAAGGTCTGCGCATTGCGGTCATGCATATTGACGATGTGATCAAGATCATTCGCGGATCGGAGTCCGCTGAAGCCGCTCGCACAAACTTGATGAGCACGTATTCTCTGTCCGATCTTCAGGCAAATGCCATTCTGGAAATGCCGTTGCGTCGCTTGACTGGACTGGAACGTGAGAAACTGGAAGCCGAATACAATGATTTGCTGGCGACCATTAAGGAATTGCTGTACATCCTGGCGACACCCGCGAAGGTGACGGAAATCGTTGGCAATGAATTGACCGAAATCAAGCGTCGCTTTAGCGATACGCGACGTACGGAGATTTTGGATTCGTCCGCCGACTTGACGATTGAAGACCTCATCGCCGAAGAGCGCATGGTGGTGACCATCACGCATGGCGGTTACATCAAGCGCACACCCACCGATGTTTATCGCAGTCAACGCCGCGGTGGCAAGGGCGTGCAGGGTGCGACGACGAAGGATGAAGATTGGGTAGAGAACCTTTTCATCGGCACCACACACGACTATATGATGTTCTTTAGCGACCAGGGCAAGGCCTACTGGCTCAAGGTGTACGAACTGCCGCAGGGTGGACGTGCCACGCGTGGTCGTCCGATCATCAACCTGTTGCAAATCGAGAAGGACGAGCAGATTCAGGGGATGATTCCTGTGCGCGAGTTCGACGACAACCATTTCCTGTTGTTCGTCACGCGTAAGGGCCAGATCATTAAGAACCCGCTCTCGCTCTACAGCAATCCGCGCAAGGTCGGTATCAAGGCGATCAAACTTGCCGAGGGCGATGCGCTGGTGCAGGTGTTGCTGACCGATGGACAGAACGAAATCTTTATTGGCACGCGTAAGGGTATGGCGGTCAAGTTCCACGAGTCCGATGTGCGCCCGATGGGCCGCGACGTGGCGGGTGTGCGCGGTATTTCGTTGCGTGAGGACGATGAGGTCATCGGTATGACGTTGGCCCGCACGGATCGTACCATTCTTACCGTATGTGAAAATGGCTATGGCAAGCGTTCGCCGATTGATGACTACCGTTTGACCAAACGCGGCGGTGTGGGTGTTATCAACATCCGCGCAACAGAACGTAACGGGGACGTTATTAATATCCTGGATGTTACGGACAGTGACGGCCTGATGATGATCTCGCAGGGCGGCATGATGGTGCGCACGAGCCTGAAGGATATTCGGGTGATTGGTCGCGCGACGCAGGGCGTTCGCCTCATTAACCTGACGGGCGATGATTTGTTGACCAGTGTCGCGCGCGTCGAAGAAGAGGATGAGGACAACAACAACGAGAATGGCGATGATGCTGCCGCTCCTGAAACGCCAGCAGTGGAATAACAAGTTCACGAAACCATCTATCCGCAGATTGCGCAGATGTCGCAGATTAAAAAAACCTACTCAGGATTTTAATCTGCGGTGTCTGCGCAATCTGCGGATTGTTGTTTTTACAGGAGGAGTGCCATGTCAATCATTCGTTGGGGTATCTTGGGACCGGGGAATATCGCCAAAAAATTTGCCACGGGGTTGGCTGCTGTGCCCGATGCGCGGCTGGTAGCAGTGGGGTCGCGTGATGCAGGCCGTGCCAAGGCCTTTGCGCATGAGTTTGCAGCGGAGAAATATTACGGCAGTTATGAGGAACTGGTGGCAGATGCCGAGGTGGATGTGGTGTACGTTGCCTCGCCGCACAGCGGGCACTGTGAACATACCTTGTTGTGCTTGAATGCGGGCAAGGCGGTGTTGTGTGAAAAACCATTTGCGATCAATGAGCGCGAAGCATTGCGTATGGTGGAATGCGCACGCGCAAATAACTTGTTTTTGATGGAAGCCATTTGGATGCGCTTCATGCCAGTGCAGACGCAGGTGCGAAAATGGATACAACAAGGCACAATTGGCGAACCGCGGATGGTGCAGGCGGATTTGGGATTTCGTGCGCCGTTCCAGCCGGAGAGTCGCCTACTTAACCCATCTTTGGGTGGTGGCAGTTTGTTGGATGTCGGCATCTATCCGCTCGCATTCACCTCGATGGTTTTTGGCGAAGAACCGCAAGCAGTAACCGGTTACGCAGATATGGGACAAACGGGCGTGGATGAGCAGGCTGTGATGACACTGGGTTACACGCGGGGGCGTTTGGCACAGTTGGCATGTGGGGTGCGCACGCGTACCAGCCAAGCGGCTTGGATTTATGGTACGGAAGGAATGATCCATCTCCCCGAACCATTCTGGCATGGTACGCGAGCCGTATTGCACCCGGGTGAAAAAACGGAAGTTGTTTTTGATCACCCGCATCGCGCAAATGGATATGAGTACGAGGCGGAGGAAGTGGGACGGTGCCTTCGTGTCGGCTTGAAGGAAAGTCCGCTGATGAAGTTAGAAGAAACCTTATGGTTGGACAGAACGATGGATCAACTTCGGGTCCAATGGGGCTTACGATATCCAATGGAATAGGTGTGTTGTAGAGTGAAAAGAAAACTTCGTTTTATTACTCCCGAATCCATTCAGTTGGGAATGTTACTTGCGTTGGTGGGCG
>DNPO01000444.1:0-2008 GCA_003501375.1 Candidatus Sumerlaeota bacterium
GGGGGATTAGAACTTGAATCCGCGTTTGTTTTTAGGATCGCAGGGCCTAAAAACAACCCAACCGATACCGCCCAAAATTTTTAGAGAATGATAGAGCGTTTTCTGTTTGAAGTGCCACACCACCCTGCTTGAAAATCATAAAACCCCGTGTAGGACAGCCGCCCTCGGTTGTCTGGGGTGCTACGCGCCAGGTTTGTACCGCACGAAATAAAAAAGGCAGGTGAATTTCGAGTGACCGAAATTCACCTGCCTTTTGATCGCTGTTGTTATTCGTAATTCCTCATTCGAGTTCCCGTCCCAGCATTACCGTGCGTGAAGCGGGATGACTCAGACGACGGTTAATCTCCAGCAACTCACCGTAGTATGTTGGCGCGAGCACCGCCGGTAGCAGATCGGTCTCGTACACAAACGACAGCGTATCGCCGCCCTTTTCCCGTTTGGAATGACGCTCGATATGGATACTCCCTGCGTTGTTTGGTGCGTTCCATTCCAGGTTTTCGGGAGCCAGAATGATCTTGCGGAATTCTTCCGGCAACACAATGTCCGTGGTGATGGTCTGTCGGTTCGGCCCGCCCCAATACAATGGATTTGCACGCTGGTCAGAGCGCAACTTGAACAGGTTCCCGAGCGATCCGGGAAGTGTCAGGTAGAGACGATCTGCTTCGCGCACGGCGTATTTATCTGCCTTCACCGTAAGGGAAACCACACCGGGATACGCATCAAATTTTGTAACGGGTTCCCCCTGAATCGCTGCGCCCTCGGAAATGTCCGCCGCCATTTCTAGAAAGTGACGGTGGCGCTCTTCTGGTGGCAATTCATCGTAGTATTTTTTCTGGTTCCCAAACGCATTGCCATAGAACTTCTGCGTTATGTTAACGACTGCGTTTCCTTGCGCATCCAGTTCGATGCGGTAGTTGGTAACACCCCGGTCACGTAGTTCCGGCTCGGACTTGATCTGCATGATCTGACCGGCCTTGTTACCAAAGGCGCGGCCTACGCGCGAAGCGCCGGATAGCATCAAACCCACACGGTTATCATGCGAGGTGGCACCCAGCGCATCGTATTGATCGGTATCGTTCAGGTACAGCATTTTGTCGTTGAGCGAGAGCGCAGGCAACACCTCTTGGAAACTGGAAACCATCGGGTTTTCAATCGTGATGCGCGCCAGATTTTCGGAGGGCTTTGCAGAGTCGAGGTCTGACCAGGAAGCCAGCGTGAAATGAAAATCCAACCCGGCATCGTTCAGCATCGCACCCAGCAATACAGCGCGGTCGGCACTGTTGCCATAACCATCTTCCAATGTTTTATCCGCGGGAGTGATAGCAGTCAGGGGCAGTTCATTCAGCGATGGGCCAACGGGACGGATATTTTCTGCGACGAAGTTACGAATGGCGCGAACTTTTTGCGTGTCCGTTTTCGCCTGCGCATCCTTCAGCACAGTCTTTGTTAACTTCTTGGTAAGCGGCTGCCCATGCGATGCTTTTTGTAATGCAGCACTTACCTGCGTCGCATATGCCTGCCAATTGCCCGAGGACGCGCTGACGGTCGGGACAAAACTCCACAGCGGCGGCGTGGAATCCTCCGGCTTGATCGGCTGCATGTTGCGCGCCGTCCATTCGATAACTTTCGCGGTACCGCTGGTCGTAGCGGTTTCAGTGATTCCAGGCGCGTCTTTCTTTTCCAGTCCGCCCGTGCGGGTGATTTTTACCGCCAGTTCTTTTGGAACAGACAGGCGCACGTGCAGTTCATCCATCGGATTGGCTGAACGGAAACTGCTTCGCATGGCAAAGAAGGCGCGATCTTTGAGGGTATGTTTGACGCGGTATTCAACAATGCTGCCGAGTTGCAACCCGGGCAGGCTGGCGACCAGAATTTTTTCTGCCGGATAGCGCGGAGCAGAGCCAACCCAATCGGCGTCCATCATGTTCAGTTCCTGCTTGCTGATGGACTTGGTGGCATCGCCCGTACGCACGACAGCGCTTTCCAACTCCACTGATTCCCAAGCGGG
>DNPO01000444.1:2251-3979 GCA_003501375.1 Candidatus Sumerlaeota bacterium
TTCCAACTCCACTGATTCCCAAGCAGGATTGTACAAGAAACGCAACTCGGAATTTTCCTTTTTACCCTTGTACGTGAGCACTTGGTAACGCGTGGATTCCGTGACCGTCCAATTGTGCCCATCCTGCACATCATACGCCACATCCTTGGAAAGAATGCGCATGTCCGCCGCGACACCAGAGTTCCCGCCTTTGAAAATCACGCGTTTGCGCGCATCAAATTCCATCTCTTTCAAGTGGCCTTTCAGCACCAGATACTGCGCGGGATTTACCTCAACCGCCTTAAAGAGAAAGTCGCTATCCGCGACCAGCACGCGTCCGTTGTCTTGCAATTGCGCGGTGCGCTTTACAGACATAATGTCGTCAGAAACCGGCGCATACTCCGGCAACGATTCCACGTTGCCAATAGCCGGATCGAGTTCGAGACGTAGACTTTCGCGCACGCCGCAGGCAAACTCGGTGTCCATCATGTACTTGCGTTTTTCCAAACCCGTTTGTCCAATCACCTGCGTTGCCACACCAACGGAAGCGCCAAAACGTGGCGGCGTCAACATGGTTAATCCGTTGCCGCGCACCAGCAGGTCTTTCGCTTCGAAGTTCACTTTGGCAGACAGCGGTTTAGAGGTATCTTGAAAATTGGAGGGTGTGATTTCCAGCGAAGTGAGCGTGGCACCCGGCGCAATAGCCTTCACCAGCCCCTCAAAATAACGTCGGAGTTCTTCCGGCTTCTTCTGGATGAACGCCCCGCGATACAGGGTGTCGTTAATGCCATCAAAAGCAATGGTCGTGAGGCAGGAAAGATTGCCTGCGGCATCCAACTTCCCCTTAGACTCGATGCGCACCAGATTTTTTTCAGCGGGAACGATGCCCGAGACACGAAGGGTTTCGCCCTCCGGCTTCGCCACCAGATAACTCCGGTTGCACAGATAGGTCGGGAAAATATCTTTCGTATTCTCGTTGGTCGGGTCCATCAGCACATACTCGCCCGGCTTCTTTTCCCAACAGACAATTGCATGGTTGAAGTAAGGAGTCGGAACTTCCTCGTCTTTTTTTGCTCCGGCCATGATCAGCGTTGGCCACGACTTCAGCCCAGCGGCACGCAGCAGCGTGACAAGCAGCGCGGCCTTGTCACGACAAACGCCGTGGCGATTTTCAAATGTCATGGAGGCATCGTGTGGTTCGTAACCTGGCGCTTCGGCCTCCGTAGTAATGCCCATATAGCGGATTTCGTGCGATGCCCAGTGGAAAATCGCGTTGACCTTTTCCTCGTCCGACTTTAACCCACTGGTCAACTCGGCCACCTTGGACTGCATGGCGGGCGTCGCTTTCAGGTGCGGCTCGGAAAGATTGCAGTACCACTTGGAAAGCGTCTGCCAATCGGGCGTGGTGCTGAGCAACAGGCGCTGCACCACGGTGTACAAATCGGGCATGTTGGGTTCCATGAAGGTGCGTGGCACATCCGTTACTTCCCAGCGGTACAACGTGCGATTATTTTCCACATCCGTCTGGGTAAACTTGACCGTATCCGCCACAGGCGATTTCAGCGCGATGGTACGCAGCGGCAACGCCTTGGGTGCAGAAACTTCATAAATGGTATGTTTGAGCGGAGAAGTACCTTCAAACGTTTGATACGTACACCAAGTATTGGGCACGCGCGTTTTGAGCGTGCGCTCACGTGCCACATAACGTACCAAGTCGCCGACTTCCAGCCCCGGCAGTCCGATTTGCAG
>DNPO01000444.1:4335-4886 GCA_003501375.1 Candidatus Sumerlaeota bacterium
ACTTTCCCGTCGGGCTTGATGATCTGCAACAAGGTAACGGTGGTATCGGAGTAGTGCTCGTTGAAGTGGAAGGAAAGCGACTGGCGCTCCCGCTTGCCTTTTTCGGTCAGCACTTTCACCAACGTGTCGTCCCACGTCACACCCGTACCATCCGGGTTATATTCATCGCGGATATAGTCATCCACCAACACTTCATCGGCGTTGGGGCAGGTATCTACCGTCAGTTTTGAGGCGGTAGTGATCAGTTCCTTTACTTGAAGCAGACCTTTGGAAAAATCCGTTTCTGCCCATCCGGTCGAAAACGAAAACAAGGAAAGTAGGCAACAGAGGAAACCGACACGAAACGAATGCAACAACATAGTAAATTCTCCTTGGGAACTCAGGATTCTCGGGCGAGCATCCACACGATGCACGCCTTAAAACATTAGGATGGATCATAGGGTACTTGCGCGACGGAGGCAATGGCAAAACGGAAAAATGTGGGGGCAACATCAGGACAGTTTCAAAATCACCAAAATGGCCTCTTTGGAGTGCGGCTGCTTGCTGCCGCT
>DNPO01000443.1 GCA_003501375.1 Candidatus Sumerlaeota bacterium
GGCGCGACCACGCGGTCGGGCGATGCCTTGAGCACCTCGACCGTTTCGGCTTCGGCGTGATTTTTGTGGCGCTTCGTGATATTGGCACGAACGCGGTCTCCGGGCACGGCGTTCGAGACGAAAACCACGAAATTGTCCACCTTCGCGACGCCTTTGCCGCCATAGGCAAGATCGATGATGTCGAGTTCAATCAGTCCGGTTTTGGGTACCGGCGGGGGGTTTTTGTTGGTCATGGGAAGTTTTCTTGTAAGATATTTGTTTTCAGCGCTATGCGCGAGTATTTTTTGTGGACGTTTTGTTGACAAATATAGATGGCGCTGATATTATTAACCTAGCTCATCTACCATGTGTAGAAGGAGTATCGGGGCCGTTTTCCTTCGGGAGGGCGGCCCCTGCTGATTTTTTAATCAACCACACCTCATACTCTTTTTGCATTTTTCGCCGCTGATGGTCTTGCGAGGGATAATACGCTGTCCACGGGATAAAGTAATTCTCCCGCTTACGTAGCACTATCCAATAGTTGAAGTTTTCCAGTGCAATAATTAAACTTTCTTGCGGCCCTCTTTTTGTTTGTCGGGTATTTTCCCACCAAACAACTTTTCCCGTGTTAAACGCTTCTATGATCGGTTTGGGCCAAGCGATGCGTTCGCAGCGGCGAAAATCAGGAATCCTTTGCGTTTCTATATCTCCTTCTGAAATAAAATGCCAGAAGGTTGCTTCCTTATCCTCCACAATTGGATACTTTTTTAGTTCAATCCTTCCCAACGGGAAACTGGGTTTGGAGAAAACAAAGTCTTTTTTAAATTGCTCATAAAGAATGCTCAGGTATTGGGGCCAATCGCCACAGCAGTCCTCAAATAAGATAAGCGTTGGCAGCCAATCAGAATCGCACATTACGCAACACCTCCTGGCGACCAGACAAAAATATTTACCTTTTCTTCTCGGGGTAATGTGGATTTTACCAAAGAATAACCGGATCGGTGTTTTATCAATTCAACAAGCCGCTTCTTGGCATGGCTGGCGGTAAAACCACGGTTGCAATATCCCACAGCCCCGATTAAAAGATCAGCCAGTTGAAGTAACTCAATTTCGTGCGAACGTACGATTTGAACAGGATCAATAATGCAACGCTCAAAATCATGGTGGGAATTCGCCAAAACCTGCCCCAATTTTACAACCTTGGTAGCACTATGCGTGTCTTTAATGTCCAAATATGTGCGATGACGATATTTGGGGTCTATAATCACCTTCAGCATGTTGAAGTACATTTTGTAGTAAAATTCATCATGCGTCTGTTGGTATTTCTCATGGTTTAAAAGTGATTTATCGGGAATAACCAGACACCTGAAATGCAAATTTTCATTTTCAAAAAAATAGTTCACCACATCCTCATAAAACGCAAGTTGTCCGTTTGAGACTTTCGTCCACTTAATTTCAAAGTCCCGTTTCAACCCATGTTTCTGTTTCAGCCCCCGGACATGCTCAAAAGTCTCATGCGTTTTTTCTTTAGGACACCAAACGGCTCCCAACAACATGACAGACTCCCCATCATTTTCGAGATGGCAACTTTCGTCGCAATAAATGTTGATAATGGGGCTTTCGCTTATGTTTGCGCGGTTCATTCCGCCATCCCCTTACACCATTTTTCGAAATTAGGGCGACGCCATTTAAATGGAAAACCCTGGCATTGGCGCGGTTTGGCAGCCTGGATGCGGCATCCAGAAAGGCCGTCGGCATCACGCGTGAGGAAGATACACGGTTTGTCTTCGCCGGGGCCGTCAATCAGGAACCGTTCGCCGTCCACCGCATCGGCAACGGTGTATTTGTCGAAAAATTCTTCGAGCGGAGTGGCCAGATATTTTGCAATGGAGATGCACTCGTCCTTGTGGATATGGACGAAACCGGCGCCGGAACAACAGGTTCCGCAGCGTTTGCAGGTAAAGGTATCGAGGTCTTTTTTAGATTTTTTGGACATAGGTAGGGTACTACGGTGAGATGCGGCGACAACGCGCCAAGACATCCACTTTAGAAAAGCGCCCAATTTAAGTCAAGAACATCAACTGCAAATATTATTCCAGGGCCAGGAAAATCCAGTTCTCATTTTTTTGTTGGGAACCAGCAGGATAGGGCGTTGAGCAATAGACATTAGACGCTGTCGGCGCGAGAGTTTTTTTCAGCGCCATTGGGGCTAAGACTCTTATGACGGTAGCGTCTAATGTCTCTCTCATGTATGCCTCTAAAATCCCGCCAAATGGTGTTTGCTGAATTTTTTCTCGTGGTCAAAGGTGGTACTGCTTGCCGTTTTTTTCACTGCGGTATTGTCCAGGGCGGGAAGGAGGACTTCGCCACGGGAAATTTCGGTGAGGAGTTCGAGGGCGAGTTTGGCGCGGGATTCCTGGGTGGGCGAGGCGGCTTCGCGACGTCGGTTGAACAGTGCCGCAATGGCAAGGTCGATGCTGAGTTTGCGCACGAGCGCGGGTGGGTTGTTCAAGGGCGTTTGGTAACGAGAGGAAAGATAGGTGTCGATGGTGGCGTCCGCATCGGTGATGGCAGCTTCGATAATGGCCGCATCGGTTACGCCATCGGAATTGTCGTCGGCCAGTTCGGCCAAGTGAACCGGGTCGATTCTGCGTTCCACATCTAATTGAGTGCAATACATGGCAATTACCTCCTGAGGTAAGGGAAAGATAACGGTGCAACAAGACGCATCTTGTATGTTCCGTTGTTATATAGAATTGTAAAATGCCTTGCGGGAATGGGTATTCCCACAGGGGTACTAAAGGGCCGTTGTTCGGCGAAAAGCAAATAAGGAATCAGACCGATCGGACGGATCAGATTGCTCGGCCCGATTTTTTAATTTACCAGTGTTGGTTCAATTACTTCAAAATGCGTCTTGGCGTTGAGTCCGTCAGGGGTCATGCAAGTCAGGTTGTGTTGACCGGGTTGAAGAGCCAGCACGAGTGGCTTAAAAGGTTCCGACGCGCCAAGGTATTTTCCGTTGAGATACCAGTGGAGCGTGACGGAATCGTCGAGCGAGGTGGACAATTTAACCCGATCGCCTTGTGGTGCGCGTGTCAGCAAAATTTGCGAATCATTGGCCGGAGCGTAAATGCTGAGAGCCTCTTCGCGTGATGCGGAAACCGGGGGGGGGGATGGATCCGATGCGTTGGGTGGTGCTGAAACCATCGGCGCGGTATTTTCGACAATGCGCGCAACGTTGGTTATTTTTGCCAAATCCCAGTGCTTTGCGTTGCCCGGCCAACGCTCCAATATCGGCGGTTCCTCTTGGACTACGTCATCCGCAACTGATGCGGGATAGTGCATATCGCAAACGCGATGAAGGTACTGATAGGTAGGGAGAAAAACCGTGCGAGTTGCCTGGCACCACTTGGTCGCGGGCAGTCCGCTGGTGGCGCAAATTTTTACCGACCGCATGTCATCGCCATAATCCGGCCAGTCGGAAGCGTTGCTGAGGGGCAGAGAGCGGAAAACATCCTGCGCCAGTGGCAGCGCGGCTTGTGCGCCCACCAGATGTGGCGACGGATCGCCGTTGCTGTTGCCCATCCAAACGCCCACGAGGTACTGCGCGTTGAAGACGAACGCCCAGGCATCCTTGTTGCCGGTGGACGTGCCTGTTTTCCAGCAGGCGCGTGGTTTGATATTAACCGTGTGGCTTGCACCTTCGCCGTACTCATCAGGCAGAGGTTGCTCCAACATGTCGAAAAGTTGCAGACAAACACCGCGGGAAAGAAAACGCTCTGCGGTACGCGTCTGGTCAGATGGCAAAGTGGCGAGAGGTCGAAATTCACCCAGATTGCCCACCATGCAGTAGGCGGCGGCGAGTTGGTCGAGAGGCACGGAACAGTTGCCCAGCGTCAGACCCAGACCGTATTCCTGAGGCGGCTTGTTGAGTGTGGTAATTTGCAGACGGGTGAGAAAGGCGTGGAGTTGCTCGACGCCGATCCGATCCAGCACGGCGAGTGCGGGAACATTGAGCGAACGGCTCAGCGCATCGGAGGCGGAAATCAGCCCGTGGTGCTGCCGATCATAATTCCCCGGTTTGTACTTCCCATAATCGTAATTCGCATCGAGCAGCATTTCGCAGGAATAGAGCATCTGGCTTTCCATCGCGAGGGCATAGGTAAAGGGTTTGAGTGTCGAACCGGGCGAACGGGGAGCGTGCGCCGCATCGACCTGACCACCGGGCGTTTTGTAAAAATTGGCGGAGCCAACGCGCGCCAGCACAGATGCGTTGGGAATGTCCACCACCAGCACCGCGGCATTCTGGATGCCTTCGCCGTGGATACGGACGTGCTTTTGCGCGAGACGTTGTGCGTCACGCTGGATTTTTTCGTCGAGCGTGGTGGCAACGCATCCCTTTCGTAACACTTCCGGTTTCAGATTCAATGCCAGTTGCGGCGCTTGAGCGGGGAAGGCGTGCCAGCGCGCATGGAGCGGTTCCCTGTGTGCGCGCTGGTACTCGTCGTAGGTGATATATCCCTCGTCCCACATGCGTTGCAGCACATAGTTGCGGCGCTTGAGGGCGAAACGTGGGGCCTTGCCATTTTTGAGAACGGGAAGAAAACGGGTGGGCGATTTTGGCAGCCCAGCAAGGGTCGCTGCTTCGCTGAGGCTGAGTTCCTGCGCGGGTTTGCCAAAAAAACGACGAGACGCCGCTTCACAACCACTCAGGTTGAAACCATAAGGGGCGCTGTTGAGGTACGCGGAAAGAATTTCATTTTTGTTCGCCTGGCGTTCAATCGCCAAGGCCGCGACAATCTGACGGCCCTTGCGTACCCAACTGAAACGACTGGGGCGCAGGGCGGGTTTGACCAACTGCATGGACAAGGTGGACGCGCCGGATACCACGCGAGCATGGCGGAGGTTTTGCAAAAAAGCGCGAGCGGTGGCGATGCCATCCAGCCCGTGGTGTTGGTAGAAGCGTTTGTCCTCAGCGGCCAGCGTGGCTTGGACAAGCAGCGGATTGATCTCCGATAGGGGACGCGGCAGGCACCACTGGCCCTTATTGTTGAGGAAGGCGTAAAGTAACTTACCGTTGTGGTCGAGCAATTGACCAGAGGCTTGTGGATGCAGGCAGCGCTGGAGGTTGGCAGGCCAGACAAGGAGGGCGAGTAAAGTGGTAATTACCGCAAGAAATATCGCACAACATAAGAGGCGTCGCCGGGTAATACGGAGCCGGAACAGGTGGCGGGATGCAATCGGAGGACTGGTAACTTCAGGAGGCATTGCGATTATAATATGCCACTGGGGAGCGATAAATTCAAGGGGGATTCTTGTGAACTATGGTCAGAGGGCAGGACAGTTTCAAAATCACAAAATGGCCCCTTTGGAGTGCGGCTGCTTGCTGCCGCTTTGCCGTTGCACGACTTGTCGTGCGCAGTTTGTTTGTGTTGATGGGATTATTTTCCCGAACAAGAACGG
>DNPO01000408.1:0-2748 GCA_003501375.1 Candidatus Sumerlaeota bacterium
AGTTTTTCGGCGTTTTTATTTTGGTGCTTGCGTTGTTACGCATTCATGAAGGCGTGGTGATTCTCCAACAAAGCAGCGCAAATTCCGCTGCGGTTGCGACTACTTCACCCGTGGATAATGACGAATGGTTCACCTCACTCCCGCTGGCGTTGGAGACGGCGCAGCGTGAAAACAAATTGGTTTTTGTTGATTTTTGGGCGTCATGGTGCCCCAATTGTAAAGTGATGGATGCGCAGACGCTCCAAGACCCTGCCATCATCAAGCGCATGGAGCGCTATGTTAAAGTCAAAGTCCGCGCGGAGCGTTTCGACGATCCTACCACCAAACGCCTGTTGGACCATTTTGGTATCAAAGGCCTGCCGTTTTATACCGTGCTGAAACAACAGCCACAAAACTCCCAACCGCAGTAATCACGGAATATTTGCAGAGAAAGCCCCTTTTATCATGTCCCGCCTTACGTCTCACCCGATTCTTGATCTGGAAAATATTACTTTTATCCGCGAACCACGCACAATCCTCGACAACGTAACCTGGCAGATTCAGCCCGGTATGCACACGGCTCTCCTCGGAGGGAACGGCTCTGGTAAGACCACGTTGATTCGCATCCTGACGGGATACGAATGGCCGACTGATGGCGAGGTGACGGTGTTGGGCAAACGCTTCGGTTCCTGTTGCCTGCCCGATGTCCGGCGGCATATCGGGCTGGTCAGTTCTGCTATTGCGCCGCGCTTCCCCGCACAGGCCGATCCGTTGGATATTGTTGCGGCGGGTGTCGATGCCGCGCTGGGCATATTCCGGGACTTCACCCGTTCGGAACTGGCCCGGGCACGTGCCGCGCTGGAGGCGTTAAACGCTGGACACTTGATCGGTCGCGAATACAGTACGCTCTCGCAGGGCGAGCAACAACGGGTACAAATTGCGCGCGCTTTGATTGCGCGCCCAGCGCTGTTGGCGCTGGATGAACCGTGCGGTGGATTGGACCCGGCGGCACGGGCACATTTTCTGGACGACCTCGCACAATTAGCACGTTCGGAATCCGCACCGACATTGTTATTGGTGACACACCACATTGATGAGATTGGCCCTTGGATCAAGCGAGTAACAGCGTTAAAAAACGGCCAGATTTTTCAAGAAGGTTCCCGCGACGAAATGCTGTGTGATAGCGTTTTGGGCAAAGTGTTTGGTTGCAAATGCCGGGTGCAAAAAGAGGGAAGTGTTTACAGCATGCGGGTTAATTCCGCAGGAATTTCCAATAGTTTCGTTGAATATTGAAAGCAGAAAGTTTGTCCAGTATTAGCGGTTATTGCCTTGTGCATTTGAAAACAAAACAGCGCCTGCTTTTTAACCGCTAATAGGCGCTAATGTTCGCTAATAACCCCCAAAACAAGGCTTTGCTCGTGATCTTTCTCGGTTTTATTGTCTTGGGTTATTAGCGTTCTTTAGCGTCTATTAGCGGTTTATGTTTCTTTCGCACAGCCTTTTCCAAGCGATGAAAGACTAATAACCGCTAATGGACAGGATCAGAGGGGTAATATGACTTTTAAATTCTCCTGGTTAATTCCGGGGATACCCAAAAATAATCACGCAGACGCACACACTTATACGCTATAATACCTCCGGGTTCTCTGGGTGTGGGGAACTACATCCCATTCGGAGGTGGTTACATGACAAGCACATCAGACAAAAAAGGGGAGCCGGTTGTTCTGCACGGCAAGCGTGAAGAACTGTATTATTTCGCCTACGGCTCCGATATGAATACCAAACAAATCCAGGAACGTTGCAGTAGTCCGAAAGCGATTGGTGTGGCAAAACTTCCGGACTATCGCATCGCTTTTTTTGGCGAAACTAAAATTTGGGACAGTGGGCTGGAAACTGTACTGGAAGACCCCGGACACAATGTCTGGGGCGTGATCTATGCCTTAAGTTCCGCCGATCGGCAGGGGCTTGATCTGTGGCAGGACGCGCGGCTGGACGGTGCCGGAGCCAACTTTCACTATCCGGTGGTGTTGACCGATACTGAGGGGGTGACGCGCACGGTGCTGCTCTACAAAAAAGACCGTACCGACCAACCGCAACTCCCCAGTCAGGAATACCTTGATTTTATCGCGGAAGGCGCTGCCGAGCATAACCTTCCGGCGGAGTACATTGAGGAATTACGGACAATGGCGTCTAAAAAGGCAAGGTATCCGGTTCCCCACCGCAAAAAGGGTGCGGAATTTTTAATGTTGCACTCCTGTACGGATTGCGAAGGGTAACCCAGAGTAATCCACAGCCACCTTGTGCACAAGCCTGTGCACAACTTTCCCCTGATTTTGTGCAGAACGCTCGAAAACCCCTGAAACACAGGGGATTCCTCGATAAAAAGCCCTCAAAACAGGCCATTTAAGGGGGTAAATTTGTCGGGTAGCACGGTTTAATCCATAAGATTAAATCGTTGATTATAAACGAGATATGGCTTTGAGTGCGCGAAAAATGCGTGGGGGGAAATGGTGCTTTGGGCGGACGTTCTGTTCACAGGCGGGGGGAGAAATGGCGAAAACGTCTATTTCGCGAATTATCTCTCCGCCTGTCAAGAACCTGTGCATAACTTTGTGGAAAAGCCGTAAAATCAGAGGTGTAAAGAAGCCCCATTGGGCAGATCAGGCAAATTTGACCGATTTGTCCAGTGGGGGCTTCTCCTTTATAGCATTTTTTAAAAGTTTTGGGCGGTATGGACTTGTTTTTCAGGGCCGCAGGCCCGTGGGCATG
>DNPO01000408.1:3031-3183 GCA_003501375.1 Candidatus Sumerlaeota bacterium
GAACCCCCGGTAAAATCAATCAAGTGACAAGCCCCGCAGGGGCGGAGGCATAGTAGTGTGAAGCATTGATATTAAACCTCTTGCATATTATGCCTGCGCCCCTGCGGGGCTTATTTTGTTATCGGATATACCGGGGGTTCCGCTTCGCTCAC
>DNPO01000408.1:3452-4155 GCA_003501375.1 Candidatus Sumerlaeota bacterium
CCCCCCCGGCTACATGCCCACGGGCCTGCGGTCCTGAAAACATTAAAATCAACAAAACATTCAGAAAATAGTGTTGAAGAACACTATAGCGCCTGATGGAATCGGTTTGCTGTCTCTTCTGGATCGGTCGCAAAGGGCCGAATGGCTGCGACGCCTGCTGCGCCTGCTGCGCATACCGATTGCGTGTTTTCCGGTGTGATGCCGCCCAGGGCTATACAGCGGATCAAAAGGCCGTTTGTTGCTGCGCGCAAGCCGTCCAGTCCCTGCACGGGTACTAACCCTTCCTTGGACGGGGTGGGGAAAATCGGGCTGAAGGTGATGTAATCCGCACCGTCGCGTTCCGCCTGCTGCGCTTCTTCCGCCGAGTGGGTGGAGACGCCTATTTGCAACCGATTTCCGGTTACTGCGCGTGCCGCTTTCAACGGGAGTGAGCGCCACCCCAGATGCACTCCATCCGCTTCCACCGCCAATGCCACATCCAGCCGATCGTTGATAATCAATTGCGCTCCTGCGTCGCGCGTGAGCATGCGCAGCCGCACCGCCAGCGCATACAACTCGCGGGCGGACAGGTCTTTTTCTCGGAGCATAACGGCATTCACGCCTCCGCGCAGGGCGGATGCAATGGTCTCCTCAAAAGGAGCGGGGTAGGCGGTGCGGTCGGTGATGAGCAGAAGCAGCGGAGGGATGAGGGCAGAGGGATGAG
>DNPO01000085.1 GCA_003501375.1 Candidatus Sumerlaeota bacterium
AAACGTTCCCAAAAAAGGAGTGGCGGTATTGCCAATGGGTGTGAAGCCATGCTTTAACGCGGGAGTTGCTATTACATCAACGTTCCAGTTCGCTGTGGCGGAAGCGTCGATGTTCGCCGTCATTTTGTAGCATGCGGTATTGGTGGTAAGCGCTGCCTGCGCGCTCAGCCAAGCCAAGTGTCCCAGTTTGTTGATTTGGTACGGCTCTTCAGACGTGCCCTTACCAAGCGTCGGCGTCGTAATTGTCTGTGCCTGCACGGCGGAAACAGTCAGTGCAGCAAATAGTGCCAGGCAAAGCGTCAAACGTCCCAACCATCCTGTGCCCAAACCAACGCCCGTGCGACGCGGCAGGGATTCTTCTGATAAAAAGACCATAGTGCAGTTCTCCTTTTTTTGTATCAAAGCAAAATAGTTATGCCACCGAGTAAACTCTGGAACATACGCGCAGGGGTAGGCTACGGGATGAGCCGGCCATTGGCAATAATTTTATTTTGTTTTGAGGGGGAAAGAAAACGGATATATCGCCCGCGGAGGGTTCAGCAAAAATTACTGCCCGTAAAAACCCATACTGGCAAAGGTAACAAAACTCTGTGTCGGAGTTTCCAAATTTAAATCGTAATCCAGCAAGCGCCCGGTGCAACCGGGTTGCATGCTGCGCATCATGGTATAAATAGGTGGAAGACCGCAGACCTTCTGCTTGTCGCCGCTCTCTTGCAAGAAACGGAAAAACCCTTCCGGATTTCCAGACTCCATCAACTTCAGCATAGCCAAATCATCCGCACGCGCTTGCGCCAGTAATTCTTCCGTTATTGGCTCTTCGTCGCCAAACTTTGCCCCGATGTGGCTCATATCGGCACCCGCCACAAAGCAAACGCGCTGGCCGGAAGTCTCCAGCGCTTTCCGTAACGCGCGCGGAAACGCAGCGAATGCCTCATCGTCATCGGGCAACCCGGCAGATTCCAGAAACTCGTAAAACGAACCAGTCAAGATGGGGAGTATTTTAAACGGATGGTTCGGGTACAGATGCTGCAAAAAGATGAGCGGGAACTCAATCGAATGTTCGTGCTTATGCAGGTACTCTTCGCCCTCAAGGTCGAACGGATACGCGTCGCGTAACGTCTGGATGATCGCACGATCCGTTTCCGCCATGCCGAACGGTGTTTCAAAATCTTTACCCGTCAAGGCAAACAGCGAATGGCCCGGCTGATGCGCCGTACCGAAAATAACAAATAAATCCGGTGGTTCTGAGTTTGTTCGCAAGGCGGAAAAGGCAAATGCGGAGGTGCAGCCGCCCACACGCGGGTCAATGTGTGGCACGATCAACGCCTGAACCTCCCCCGTTGCGCTCGCGGGGGAAAGTGCGGTAACGGTGTCCTGCTCGACAATCTTATTGCGCATGGCGTCGTAAAAGCCATCGATTTGTTTCCGCAGATTCGCCGGTTCGCACTCGTATGCCTTGCCCGCATGCGCGGGTTTTCTGCAGGGAGACTCCTGAAATTCCGCGAGTGATTGCCGACGCATTTCTTCAAAACGTTCGGTAAAGAGAAAGCCCAACTCATCCAGTTCCGCGGCAAAGCGATCGATTTCCTCTACGGAAACCTCGGCATAGTAACGTGCCTTGAACGCCTTGCGCACTTCATCCGCCGTGCGTTCGCCGTTGAACAGGGTCAGGAGTAAATAGGTGGGGAGGGAAAGAGTAAAGGCATTGGGCTGGAAGCGATACGGGTCGCGCAGCACCACTAGTTGTTCCGATCCGTCTTCTACAGGTACAGATTCCAACGGTCTAACTTGGGGGATCGGTCGAGTTTCCATGAAAGACATTCTACCGCAAAAATGGGGGACAAGGCAAGGGAAAGCAAGAAAAACACAAACCGCTAACAAACGCTAATAAATCCCAACGCAAACAAAACCTTTGTTGCGTTGGGCTATTAGCGATTATTAGCGTCTATTAGCGGTTAGGATACTTAGCGGTCTACGCGAGCGCCGCCACCCTTCATAATCTTTTCCACTTCATCAAGGGTGGCCATCGACGTGTCGCCAGGGGTCGTCATGGCAAGGGCGCCGTGCGCCGCACCATACTCGACGCACTGTTGCGCGGTCTTACCAGTTAGGAATCCGTACGCCAGACCGGAAGCGAAACTGTCACCGCCACCGACGCGGTCGTAAATGTCCAAATCTTCGCGCAAGGTGGCTTCGTGGAATTCGCCACCGTGGTAAAGGATCGCACCCCAGTCGTTGCGACTGGCAGTCTTCGCATTACGCAACGTGGTTGCCACGGCCTGGAAGTTCGGGTAGGTTTCGACCGCTTTGCGAATCATCGCTTTAAAGTTAGACGGATCAAGTTTGGTCAGATGCTCGTCCAGCCCCTCGACTTCAAGCCCCAGACTCGCGGTGAAATCTTCTTCATTGCCGATCATCACGTCTACATAGGGTGCAAGCCCACGGTTGACTTCCAGCGCACGGGCCTTGCCGCCGATGTCTTTCCACAGCGAAGCGCGGTAATTCAAGTCATAGGAAATAATGGTGCCAGCGGCCTTGGCAGCCTTCATGGCTTCCATCGCCACTTCGGGAGCGGTCTCGGAGAGAGCGGCAAAAATCCCGCCGCAATGGAACCAGCGCGCGCCCTCATCTTTGAAAATCTTATTCCAATCAATATCGCCAGGTTTCAGTTGCGACACGGCGGTGTGCCCGCGATCCGAGCACCCCTTTGCCGCACGCACGCCATAGCCGCGCTCAGTGAAGTTCAGGCCGTTGCGCACCCGACGTCCCACTCCATCATAAGCAACCCACTTGACATGCGACATATCAACGCCGCCCTGAAGAATCAAGTCTTCGAGCAAACGCCCGACTTCGTTATCGGCAATCGCAGTAACAACCGCTGTTTTCATGCCGAAGCAACGGCGCAGTCCACGCGCCACGTTATATTCGCCACCGCCCTCCCACGCTTGAAAATGGCGGGCGGTGCGGATGCGTCCCTCGCCTGGGTCCAGGCGGATCATCACTTCGCCCAGGGATACGGCATCCCATTTGCATTCGCTTTGGGGACGCAGACGGATTAGTTCGCTCATTGGTATTTTCCTCTCGATAATTATTGTAAATTTTGTGTCTGGGGTTATATCCCAACCAGAAACGATTTCCTTTATCTATCGGAACGGGGCAGAATGCAAGAAAAGTTTTATGCAAACCGCATGGAAAAACCGCCATCAAAACAACAAATTGCACCCGTATGGGAAAGAGTGATTGGACGCATAAGTTAGGTGCTAAACAAGGTGTTGTTTTTTTAGCGCCGTTGCCGCTGAAAAAATAACAAACCAAGAAGAGTCTATCGGTAAGGAGGCATTTTCGAAAAATCCTGTTGCCTTTTTTCGCATGGTGCGTGTTTTCCGCGGTGTCTGGTTTTGTCGGTTTACCCAAATTCCACCTTGACGGAAACGGCGCGGATTGATAAACCAGATAGATGATAAACTGGCGGGAGAAGCAGTTTATCTCCAGGACGCTTGTCCCTGCATTTCCCGACCCCTTCAAGGAGAATATGAATTATGGCCTCTGACTTGGTTTATACCATCACCGATGCAAACTTTGACGCAGAAGTCCTTAAATCCGAATTGCCCGTCCTCGTGGACTTTTGGGCCGAATGGTGCGGCCCATGCCGCATGCTGGGCCCGGTGATTGACGAAATCGCCGCCGACCTCAAGGGCAAACTTAAAGTGGGCAAAGTCGACATCGACAGCAACAACGGCATCGCCGCTCAGTTCGGCATCCAGAGCATTCCCACGCTGATGTTGTTCATTGGTGGCAAACCCGCTGAAACCCTGCTGGGCGCACGCCCCAAAGCGCAGATTATCAGCGCACTTACCCCGCACCTCACCAGCAAGTAATCCGAAAGGGTTCTTCTTCCATGCGATGTCCCTACTGCCACAGTGCTAATGATAAAGTGGTGAACTCGCGCACCTGCCAAGATGGTGACGCGATCCGTCGTCGCCGCGAATGCCTCGACTGCGGGCGTCGCTTCACCACGTTTGAGTACATCGAAGCGGCGGAACTGCACGTCATTAAAAGCAATGGCGAGCGTGAAACGTTCGACCGGCAGAAAATCAAACGCGGCATTTGGCGTGCGTGCGAGAAACGTTCCGTGACCGAGGAAGACATTGAGAATGTCGTGTCGGAAATCGAAAAGGAAATTCAGAACCGCATGATCACCGAACTGCGCGCGGGCGATATTGGCGAGATGGTGTTGCGTCGCCTGCGCAAGATTGATGAGGTGGCTTATATCCGCTTTGCATCGGTGTACAAGTCCTTCCGCGACGCGGCCCAGTTTCGCGATGAAGCGCTGGGGCTGTTGTTAAAGAAAGACTGATAAACGGCAGAAATGAGGGCTGAACATCCGTTTTCTTAGGTGTTTCATCCCTCATTCCTCTGCCCTCATCCCTCACAGGAGTTTTCCATGTCCCACCCCGTTTTCATCTACGACACCACCCTGCGCGATGGCGCCCAAGCCGAGAACATCTCTTTCTCGCTTCAGGACTCTATTCAAATTGCGCGCTTGCTTGACGATTTTGGTGTCCACTTTATTGAAGGCGGGCAGGCGGAATCGAATCCCAAAGTAGCGCGTTTTTTTGAAGAGATGCGCAAGACTCCGCTGAAAAATGCAAAACTTGCTACGTTTGGCATGACTCGTCGCAAGCACACCCGCGCCGAAGATGACACGAATCTTGCCACCATGCTTTCGGTCAAAACCCCGGTGGTTACGCTTGTCGGTAAGACCTGGGACTTGCATGTCACCAAAGGGTTGCAAACCACGCTGGATGAAAATCTCGCGATGATCTCCGACTCGGTGCATTACATGAAGTCGAAACAACGCGAGGTGGTTTACGACGCCGAGCACTTCTTCGATGGCTACAAGGCGAACCCGGATTACGCATTAAAGACGCTGGCTGCCGCCGCCGAAGCGGGCGCGGATTGGTTGGCGCTCTGCGAGACCAACGGTGGGGTTTTACCGCACGAGGTTGCGGAAATAACCGCCATCGTGCGCAAAATGACCACTGTGCCGATTGGCATCCACTGTCACAATGACACAGGCATGGCTGCG
Source organism: Candidatus Sumerlaeota bacterium (assembly GCA_003501375.1). GTDB lineage: Bacteria > Sumerlaeota > Sumerlaeia > UBA8349 > UBA8349 > UBA8349. Next base: position 5,090 of record DNPO01000085.1, read on the forward strand.
GCCAACTCGCTCATGGCCGTGATCAACGGCGCGACGCAAATCCAAGGTACAATCAACGGGTACGGCGAGCGCACCGGCAATGCCGATTTGTCCGTTATTATTCCGAGCGTCATGCTCAAACTGAAACGCAAGTGCGTTCCACTCAAGAGCCTCAAGCGTATCACCGAATTTAGCCGCACGATTGACGAGATTGCCAACCAGGCACCCAATCCGCGTCAACCGTATGTGGGCCGTTGCGCGTTTGCGCACAAGGGCGGCATGCACGTCAGCGCGCTGCAGCGCGACCAAACGACTTATGAACACATCGTCCCGGATGAAGTTGGTAACCAGCGCCGCGTGCTCATCAGCGACCTGAGCGGACGCAGTAATATCCAATACAAAATCGCCGAGCGCGGGCTGGAGAGCGACGGTGACGAACTGAAGAAATTGTTGAGCCGCGTCAAGCAAATGGAAAGCGAAGGCTACACCTTTGAAGCCGCGGAAGCGTCATTCGATGTGCTTGCCGCACGACTCAGGCCCCGGTACAAGCAACCATTTAGTTTGGATGGTTTCCGTGTGATTGTGGAAAAACGCGGCCACGAGGAGCCGTGTGTGAGTGAAGCAACCGTCAAGGTTAACGTGGATGGCAAGACGATTTTGATGGCGGGCGAAGGCGACGGTCCGGTAAATGCGCTGGACGAAGCGGTGCGTAAGGCACTGACCAATGTTTTCCCGCAGCTCAAGGACGTAAAGTTGGTCGACTACAAGGTGCGTGTGCTGGACGAAGGCGCGGGCACGGCGGCGAAAGTGCGCGTACTCATCGAATCGGGCGATGGTCAGAGCCAGTGGGGTACGGTGGGCGTTTCTGAGAACTTGATCGAGGCCTCATGGCGCGCGCTGGTGGATAGTTTGGAATATAAGTTGATGAAGAAATAGTGTTTTTACATGGTTTGTCGTGTGAGATGAAATGCGGAAAAAGAACATTTTATTAATTGACTCTATGTAAAAATTGTGAGATCGTCACACAAGCGTCGGGGGGATACTCCTCCCCCGTTTCACGGAAGTTTTTGAGCCTTCAGCCGCCGTCGCTTGTGAAAATTCTGGAGTGTGTTACTTAGAGGATCACAAAGAATGCGGTTCCTGCTTTTTGCTGGATTTGCTTGCGTGTTAAGTGTCGTGGCAGGGTTGGTTGGGCTGAAGATGTCCGCTCAGCCCCGGGCAGAAGATGATCTTAGGGCGTTGATTCGTGAACGACAACGGGTTTTGACGGTTGGCAATGTGTACATTGCTGAATCCGCTTCGCGTATCCGGTTGGTCGAAAAATCAGGGCAGGGTTTTAAGGCGGTTTTGGAGGCCGACGACGGTTTTTATACCGCTGGGCATACTTTTTTGTACAATAGCAACGGGGTCGAGTTGGAACCCGGCTTTTCGCGTTACGACTTGATTCGCCCGCTGGAGTTTGGACGTCGTCCCAATTATAATCGAGAACTTGACTGAAAAAATCGCAAGGAAAAATGCCATGCCTTCGCTTCCCAGTAATGCTCCTGCTATCCTGATTCCTCGTAAAGAATCCGCTTTTCGTCTGTTCACCCTTCCGCAAAAAATATTCTGGACTCTCTGCCTGCTACTGCTCATCGGCGGCATTTATCATAATGGGAAGACCGGTTTGATTTGGTTGAATGCCGGACTGACTTTTATTTATCTCGCGGTCACTTTTTACAAGATGGTGATGATCACGCTGTCCGCCGCCGGGGGAAAGCAGCATCACCCGGATATGTTACTGGCGCATGAGCCGCCGTCGCCGCACCAGCCGGATTTGTCCAACAACGAGGACTGGCCCGCTTATACCGTATTGGTTCCGCTTTTCCGCGAGACCGAGGTGCTGCCCAAACTGGTGGAAAATCTTTCCCGTCTCGACTACCCCAAGGAAAAACTCCAGATCATTCTTCTGCTGGAGTCTGTAGATAAGGAAACGGTTGCCGCTGCGGAAGCCATGAATTTGCAAGCGCCGTTTTTCACGCTCGTCGTGCCCGATTCGTACCCACGCACCAAGCCCAAAGCGTGCAACGTAGCGTTGCCCGTTTCAACCGGCGAGTACTTGGTGATCTTTGACGCGGAAGACCGCCCTGAACCCGACCAGTTGAAAAAGGCGATCACGGCTTTCCGTGAGGCCCCTGATAACGTGATTTGTCAACAAGCACGGCTTAATTTTTACAACCGCGACCACAACCTGCTCACGAAGTGGTTCACCGTGGACTACTCGACTTGGTTCGATCTGTACCTGCCCGGTCTGGCGTTGAGTGACGCGCCCATTCCGTTGGGGGGCACGTCCAATCACTTTAAACTGGCCGCTCTGCGCAAGTTGGGTGGGTGGGATGCGTTCAACGTGGCGGAGGATTGCGACCTGGGCATGCGCCTTTACAAAAAAGGCTATCGCACGCAGGTTATTGATTCAACGACTTGGGAAGAGGCTTGCTCGCATCCTGGCTTCTGGATTAAACAGCGGTCACGTTGGGTCAAGGGATACATCCAGACCTTCTTCGTGCACACACGCAATCCGTGGTCAAGTTTTCGGGCGTTGGGTTTAACGCGCACGTTGCACTTCCTGGCGCTGACCGCCGGATTATTTTTCCCCTGCCTCATCAATCCCTTCTATTGGGTGCTTACCGCACTTTGGGTAGCGTACCGTCCGGCGGAAGTAGGCGCGTATTTTCCCACGCCGATTTTCATCATGGGTTTCATTTGCCTGTTCCTTGGCAATTTTGCACTGATCTATCTGGGCATGCTTGGCTGTTGCGCACGGCGTTATTACGATTTGGTCAAGTGGGCCTTGCTGCTGCCACCGTATTGGGCAATGGTTAGTATTGCGTCATGGAAAGCGGCATGGCAGTTGATCGTCAAGCCGCACTACTGGGAAAAAACCAAGCATGGGTTGAGTTCGGACAAGGAACCGCCCGCACCCAAAAAAACGCCGGAAACCGCCGATGCCACGATGGAGTCGGTGTAGAAATCGTTGACCATTTGCTTTTGGGTTTATTTGTCCCTTTTGTCAAAGACAAAAGGGACATTTCATTTTTGCCGGTGCTTGCTGGTAGCATAGCAGTACTGGCAACCGTGTTGTCAGGTGTCATAAACTCCAAATTTTTATCTTCTGTTGAGAGTGTTCACCTATCAATGGACACAAACTGTTTTGTTGTTTTTCAACCGCGTAGCGGTTGTACATCTTAGCCCGGGGTTGCCGAGGAACGAGGCTACCCCGGGTAAACGCACAAATATGAAG
>DNPO01000238.1:0-5684 GCA_003501375.1 Candidatus Sumerlaeota bacterium
CCGCATGCCCTCTCTGCCCCCACAGTCCACACCTCCAACGGCAGAAACGCAAAGCGTCATTCCCGGCGAACGCTTCCTGGTTGGGCTGCTGTTTCTCCTTCCCGTCCTTTGGTTTATCTATCCTGCATTACCTCACTTCTCTCGTATCATCTTGGGAATCCCCAATGATAACGTCCTAAACATCTGGACTTTTTGGCATGCCACCCACGCCTTTCTCCTACACGACGAGCCGCTTTATTCGACCCAGCGCATTCTGGCTCCTCTGGGCAGCACCCTGGCCCTGCATGATATGAGTCTGCTTCCCACTTTTTTATTATCACCCATCACGCAAGTAATGGGCATATTTTTCAGTTTTAATTTGTTTCTCATCCTGGCCCAGTTATGGGCAGGATTTGGCATTTTCAGCCTCGTACGCCATTTAACGCAATCGCGTCTCAGTGCAGCCTTCGCCGCTTTTTTGATAGAAATGAGTCCCATCCTTTTCTATCGCCTGATCAATCACTACTCGCTCACCTACATTGGATTTATCCCCTTCCTAACTTACCTCCTTATCAAAAGCATGGAAGAATCCGATGCGCATTCCGCCCGACGCCAAGGGGTAATTATTGGCGGCACTGCGATCGCCTGCTTTCTGACGAGTTTCAATATTTTCACCCTTTCCTTTTGTACCCTTGCCTTCCTTTGGACAGGAGCATTCATCACCGCACTCGCCCAACGAGCACACACGCAAGCCCGCCGTTTAGTAACCATTGTATTATGGGCCGGAATCGTCTGCGGCGCCTTTCTTTACATTTGGGCCGTTGTCTCGCCCGTACAGGACGCCCGTTTTTGGTGGAATGAAAAAACTATTTCCGCAGGAAACGAAGTCGGCATTAATCTTCCCTATTTGCTCACACCCAATCCCCGCTACTGGGCTTTTGCCGACCATCTCACCACCTGGCCAGCAACCTACAGCAACAATAACGACGAACGGTTTTGTTATCTCGGGTACATTCCATCCCTCCTCTGTCTCATAGGAACTGTCGCCCTGATCAGACGCCGCCGCCTTTGGGGAATCCTTTTTTTACTCACCTTGGCCCTATGTATTAACCTTGCCATAGGTTATGGCTCTACCCCACCTCTTAATCCTTTCTACACCGATCAACGCGCCTCGCCTTGGTTGCTCTTTCCAAAATTCCTCCATCTTCCCCTCATGAAACAAGCCCGTGTACCCGCCCGCTGGATGTTCCCAGCACTGGCGTTCTTTGTAACATTTGCAGGTTGTGGAATAAATACTCTGCTGCAAAAATACCACACCCCACGCAAAAGAATCGCTGTTGTGCTTCTTCTCTGCACCCTCATTTCGTTGGAGTACGCGCATCGCCCCACCCCCACGACCGATTTCACCATTCCAGCAGCCTATCAGGCAATTGGCGTGGCAGACACACCCACGGCTATGGTGGTGGAATTCCCACTCTATGCCATTTGCGGTGTGAAAGGATGGTGTGGAGATACAAAGTCCGATCTTCCCCGCATGGCTTGGGCAACACAGCATCGTTACCGCATAGTTACCGGCTACCTTTCGCGCATCAGCCTGCATAAATTAACCGCCCTTTTTAACCAGCCATTTTTACGAGACTTGTGGATGCTCCAAAACGGCTTATCGACCATGCTCACAGACCAGTCCCCCACCGATCAGGCAATGGTACACCGCTGGCTCCGCTTGAACGATGTGCGCTTTGTGATTGTCGACAAACAGCGGGCAAATGCTCAAAAAGTTGTTCAATATTTAACCGACAATCATCTGGCAGTACTCAAGAAGGAAGATGCGCACTATGGCGTGTATCAAATAAAAATGGACACCACAAATTTTTAGACTCCTCTTGTATCGTTTAAGCAGCAACACCCAATTTTCTCCGGAGGAATAGATGAAAAGGGCACCATCTTCCAACATGAATTGCAAAACTATTACGTTAACATTCTTGAGTTTTATTTTGTGCGGAGCGATCTCTGCATCCACCGCCCACACGGGCATGCGTAACATGACCTCCATGCAAATTGTTCAGGACATGAAACTAGGCTGGAACCTCGGCAATACACTGGACGCCACAGGCAGCGAAACGGGCTGGGGCAATCCTGTAACAACCAAGGCGATGATTAACAAAATCAAGGAAGCGGGATTCCGTACCATACGCATCCCGGTTACCTGGCATGAACATATAGGTCCCGCGCCGGACTATGCGATCGAGAAAGTGTGGCTCAACCGCGTGGAGGAAGTCGTAAACTACGCGCTTGATAATGACATGTATGTTATCCTCAACGCGCATCACGAAGATAGCACTTGGCTCAAACCAACCTACGCAAGTCAGAAAAAATCCGCAGAGGAACTGACAAAACTCTGGACGCAGATTGCCAATCGCTTTAAAAATTATAGCGACTACTTAATTTTTGAAACGATCAACGAACCGCGTCCTGTAGGAACTCCCGAAGAATGGATCGGCGGAACGCACGAAAACCGGGATGTTATCAACCAGTACAATGCGGTGGCAGTCAAAGCCATTCGTGCAACCGGCGGCAACAACGCCAACCGGCATATTCTGGCACCCACCATTGCCGCATCTGCTGCTGCAGTAGCCGTGAACGAGTGGGTCGCACCCCCCAACGACAACCGCGTTATCTTATCGTTGCATATGTATTCACCGTATTCATTCTCGATGGATGCAAAAGGAACCGCATCCTGGGGTAACGCGGCAGACAAGGCGGCGTTGGACGCCGAACTGGATACCATTTACAACAAGTTTGTAAAAAATGGCAGGGCTGTGGTTATTGGCGAATTTGGAACGATCAACAAGGATAATCCAGTCGACCGCGCAGCCCACGCCGAGTATTTTGTCAAAGCCGCGCGAACGCGCGGGATCACTCCAGTATGGTGGGACAATGGAGTCTTTGTTTCCGGAAAACCAGAGACGTATAGTTACGGCATATTCAACCGAAAAAAACTCACCTGGGACTGCCCCGAAATACTGAAAGCATTGGTAAAAGGTGCACAGGAGCAAAAAGCTAAATAACAAAAAAACGCAAACCAATTCCAGCATTTATTTGCTCTCATCGCAGCAAAGGCAAAAAGTGGCAAAATCACACATCTTGCAAATTCGCACTTTTTTTGCCAGCATACAAGAAGGATGAAGCAGAAGGCTTGTATCCTCGCTTCATGCAGAAATCTTAGCAGAACCGAGGCATTTTCCTATGTTCATCGACTGCCACATGCACGCGTTCGCGGACAACATCGCGGACAAGGCCGTGGCGCAACTCATTGATTACTATCATGTTACCGCCCCTTATACCGGTCGTGTGTCCGAAGTCATGGCCGTTGCCGCCGAGGTCAAATTGGACGGACTCGTTCTGCTCGTCGCCGCCACCCGCCCCACGCAGGTAAAGCCCGCCAACAACTGGGTGCTGTCCATGCGACAGGAATATTTGGCAGAACAGGCAAAAGCCCCGAACCACACGCCCCGCATCGCGCACTTCGGCACCTATCACCCGGGTGATCCCAACTGGCTGGCGGAAATTCGTCGCTTGCGAGCCGCAGGAATCACCGGAATAAAAATCCACCCGGAGTTTCAGGGAATCGACTTGGCCGACCCGAAACTGAACGCGTTTTTTGAAGAGGTAAAAAACGACTTTGTTTTGTTGATCCACGTGGGCGACCCGGTCGTTACGCCCGACAACGCCAGCACACCGCGAAAGATCGCGCGCATACTCGATAACTTTCCCGGTATTAAAATCATTGCCGCGCACATGGGGGGGTATTTGTTCTGGGAAGAGGCCTACGATTGTCTGGCGGGGCGCGATGTTTATCTCGACACCTCCAGTTCGCTCTGCTACATGGACCTCGATCTGGCTCGAAAAATTATCTGCAAGCATGGAACAGATAAGGTTCTCTTTGGTAGCGATTTTCCGCTGCACTCCCCGGCAGACGAGGCAGCCATCATCCACCGCATTTCGTGGCTCACGTCGTCCGACAAAGAAAAAATTCTGGGCCTCAATTGCGCGGAATTATTGCCGCAGTTGAAAGGGTAATTTCAAAAAAACGCACCGCATGAACAAACCGCAAATCTGGCTCCTTGCCGCACGCCCCAAAACCCTGCCCGCCGCTTTGATGCCCGTGCTCACCGCCACCGCGCTGGCGGCAAAGGCTGGCGCGTTCCAACCCCTGGCCGCTTTCTGCTGCCTCATGTTCGCCCTGCTGGCGCAGATAGCGGCCAACTTCGCTAATGACTATTTTGACGGCAAAGACGGCATTGACACCACCGAGCGCCTCGGCCCGGCACGCGCGGTAGCGTCCGGTTGGACCGCGCCGAAAACCATGTTGTTTGCCACATTCGCCACCCTGGCGTTGGCGTGTCTCTTCGGACTCGTACTCATTGCCTATGGCGGCTGGAACATGATCTGGGTGGGCATGGCCTGCGCACTCTTCGCCTGCCTTTACAGCGCCGGGCCTTACCCGCTTTCACGCTACGGACTGGGCGACGTTTTTGTCCTCATCTTCTTCGGCTTCGTGCCCGTGCTTTTCACCTACTATGTACAGGCAAACCACTTCAGTCGCGAAGCATGGCTGACGGGCGGCATGATGGGGCTGCTTTCAATCAATATTCTTATCAGCAATAACTATCGCGACGTGGACACCGACCGCAAAGCCAACAAGTACACCACCATAGTTCTCTTCGGCAAAGGCTTTGGAAAATGGTTTTACTTCTCCACCGGCGTGGGCGTTTGTCTGCTGTCGCTCCTCTGCTTTGGCGGACTCGGCCACCCTGCGCTGGGACTCATTCCGTCGCTCTTTTTAATCCCGCACCTCTTCACCTGGCGCGAAATGCTCCGCATCGACCACGGACGCGAACTGAACAAAATCCTCGGCCAATCCTCGCGTAATTTTTTACTCTTCGGCCTGTTGTTCGGGACAGCGCTGCTGCTGGTATAGCACCCCATTTTACTCCAAAAAAAAGGGGTGCACCCGCGCGCGCAGATGCACCCCACCCTTTTCCCTTCCCTCTCACACTCCCCATTCCTTCCGTAAATCCCATCTCGTCCAAGTGGGAGGTGCAGCGCATGGACTCGCGAGAAATACGCGCGGAATGAGAAGCCCAATACCCAAAAGTTCTCGCAGCGGACGCAGCAAACTTCAAAACAAGTAAAGCAGAAAGACTATCCGCAGATTTCACAGATTACACAGATTAACTTCGTCTATGCCAATAGGCAAAATTCCCTTTCGGTAAAATCTGCGTAATCTGCGGATAGTCTTTTTGTTTTGCAGTCCTTTGCGCTCTTCGCGGCTTTGCGAGAGATAGGGTTAAATTTTCACCCCATCACCCCGCACGCCCTTACCTGCGGCGCACCGTATTTCGCATACGTTTCGTCCGCTTCCACCCGCAACACCCCGCTGTTAAAATACGGCTTCAAAAATCCAATCCCGCCAGTCTTGGCGCTCTCCGACGCCTCGCATAAATCCCGCTCCAACGCCGCCAATAAATCCATCACCCCTTTGCTCGCCCCTTCAAAATCCAACACCTCTTCCGTCCACGCGGTCTTGACCAGCGGCGACGCATTGCTGCTACTTAAATAGTTAATCAGCATCGAATTCGCCTGATTCAAAATGCACTTGATCACCATCCGCGCATCGAACACCCGACCGCTCGCCTCATGCA
>DNPO01000238.1:6020-6529 GCA_003501375.1 Candidatus Sumerlaeota bacterium
GAGCGCGGCCAACGCTGTGCGCAATCGCTCCCGCTGATCGGGAGAGTCTTTCGCCGCCTGATCTGCCGCGGCCTGATATTTCGCCCCGCGATTCTTCACAACAGGTTTGGTTGTCCCGGGCGATTCCAACCCGGACGTCTCCTGCAACAACTGCTTCTTGGTTGTAGTTCTGCTCATTGCTTTGCCGCTCCTTTTAGAAGGAAATGGACAAAGAGCAACGTGTCAGTGCGAAAGCGCACCCGTTTTCTGGTTGAAAAAATGTGAGAGGGAAGGTAGAAAAGGGCCAGCCTTCTGACAAGTTCGCGCTTGTCTCAGGGTTAGACCGGGGCGGGTGTCGTAAGCACCTTCCTCGGTCGTTGCTTTTTTACATACTCCTGCCAACCGCTTCCGTCAATAAAAATCCGCGTGTTTTTCCTCAAAAGAGAATGAAACGCTTTGGAGTTGTAGCATTGGGGAGTGCGGCGTTGCGATACTTTGGAATGCGGCGCAGTTTTGCCGTTGCAGCACTT
>DNPO01000013.1 GCA_003501375.1 Candidatus Sumerlaeota bacterium
GACTTAGACTTAGCATGGATGTCCCTTTAATTCGGCTTGGATACGCAATTATCATGGCGATGTAGTCCTGGCAGAAATCGGCAAACAAGCCGATCATCTGCCTAGGACTCACCATCCGCACCTTACCCAACATGCTGCAATACCAGAACATCGGTGCCCGCGTGGTGGAGGTGTAGACCAATACATTTATAATTATTTAAGTTGGAAAAACATTTTACCCGCTGCGATAGCGCAGCGGGTAAAATTCTCAAGGATGATAGCAGCGTGGTACACGTGTTGCAGCAGTATAACCACCACCCAGAACTTTGTGCTCACCTGAAAGTCCAGTGCCTTTAAGAACCATTTTCTGTGCCTCTTGGGTATAATTCCCACGGCTATTAAAAATGATGGGAATTTTTCTCAAAAACGCTGGCCTTTTACCTCCTTTTTAGTATATACTGTTTGAGTAATGGACAGAATTCTTGTTCTCCGTTTTTGCTCCTTTTGTCAGCCCCCAAGGGGGCGGAAAAAGCATGGGAGGTCGGAAAATGCTTACCATTATCATAGCCGACGACTCACCTATCGCACGCGTCTTCATACAGCGTTGCCTGGAATTTGCAGGTGGCAAGGGTGCTATTTTTATTGATGCATGCAATGGCATCGAAGTATTAGACGTCCTCAAAGAACGAAAAGTAGATCTGATTGTGACGGATTTGAGTATGCCGGAAATGACGGGTGAAAGACTGCTGGTCGAATTAAAATCGTCGCCAGAATATTGCAACATTCCCGTTCTGGTCGTCACCAGCAGAAACGATCCTGAACGCCACAAACAGTTGAAAAATGTCGGCGCTTTTGCTGTATTGAAGAAACCCATTATCCCCTCCGCCGTGGCCCCGCTCTTCTCCGCATTATTTCCCGACTACCGTTAATCGGTTAGATCAGCCGAATAATGACTTTTGAAGTCTTTTTGGTGCCAAGACACCTCTTGTGTTTTTTTCGGGAAACGCATATAAGAAACTGCCTAGTTCCTGTTGCCTGTGGGGCTACGCAGGAGAAAGATTTCGTATGCCGGAAACAAACGCGACACTTTTGTTGGTGGATGATGACCAGGCAAACCTTGATAGTTATGCCATGGGATTCGTTCGCCAACCTTATAAGTTAATTACCGCCCACGGGGGCGCAGCCGCGCTGGATGCCCTGCGTACCCAATCGGTGGATGTAGTACTGACCGATTTAAAGATGCCCGGGGTGAGTGGGCTGGAGGTTGTTCGAACGGCCGCTGCCTTGCCAGCACCGCCTGTTTGCATTGTCATCACAGCTTACGGTACCATCGAAACCGCGGTGGAAGCCATGCGCATGGGCGCATTCGATTACATTACCAAACCGGTGAATCTGCTCGAACTGCGTGGAAAAATTGAGAAGGCGCTTCAGGTGCGTTCCCTTCGCGTGCGCTCGGCAGAAAAAAATCAAACATCTGCCAAGGATGTCCCTTCTGCAACCTCCAACAAAGGGTTTCATTTCGAGGGGTTGGCGGGCGAACACCCAAAGATGCGCACCATGTTTGAGCAGGTGCGTCTGGTCGCTCGCTCAAAAGCTTCCGTGTTGGTCGAGGGCGAAAGCGGCACGGGCAAAGAACTCGTAGCACGTGCCATCCACTACAATTCCCCGCGTGCACAGGGACCATTTGTGCCGATCCACTGTGCCGCCTTTGCCGATACGCTGCTGGAAAGTGAACTGTTTGGTTTTGAAAAGGGTGCCTTCACCGGAGCAATGGAACAACGCGCCGGACACTTTGAAAGTGCCAACGGCGGTACGGTTTTCCTGGATGAAATCGGTGAGATTTCGCAGGCCACCCAGGTAAAACTTCTCCGCGTGTTGGAAGAGCGCGAAGTGGTGCGCGTCGGCTCCAGCAAACGGATTCCGATTGATATTCGCCTGGTCGCCGCGACCAACAAAGACCTCGCGCGCGAAGTGAAAGAAGGACGTTTTCGCGAAGACCTTTTTTACCGTTTGAACGTGGTGCGCCTGCACCTTCCCCCCCTGCGTGAACGTGCCAGCGACATTCCCGCGCTGGCCCATTATTTTCTCGAAGAACTGGCCCGCGAAAACCAGCGGGAATTACTCACCCTCGCTCCCGAGGCAATGGATGCGCTATTGCATCACCCGTGGTATGGCAACATCCGCGAGTTGCGCAACGTGATTGAGCAAATCGTGGTTTTTGCGACATCAGAAACCGTGGGGCTGGACAGCCTGCCCGCTTCACTGCGCCTGACACAGACAGCGCCAACCGATACCACTTTTGTCGAGTGCTCCGAACCCTGCACTCAAGATGAAGAAGACAGTTTGGCAGGACTGGAAAAACGGCATATCTTAGAGGTTCTGGAACAGGAACAGGGCAACCGTACGCATGCCGCACGTCGGCTTGGTATTAGCCGTCGCACCATGCAGCGCAAGTTGAAAGAACTAGGTTTAAACGAAGAATGAACGCACACTGCGACATTTTGGCGCTGATGAAAACTTGCGCAGAGCGATTGGTTAATAGAAAATGCTCTTGAAATTTCTCATCATTGCCCGTATAAGTGGACGTTCCAGATGTGGCAGTGGGAATCCATTGTTCCCCACCTGGCCGAACCCGGAAGGAAGGTTTTTCCATTTATGAAGATGCACAACCGACTGTTTTTAGATACAAAAACATGGGGAATTCGCCTGATCTTTGCTGCTTTGATGTTGGCTGTGTTGCCATTGATGGGGGTCTCCGCACAGGATGATCCAACACCAACGCCCACACCGAAAAAGAGAACCAGTGCTGCCGCCCATCCGACACCAACACCTGCGCATGAAGCCGCTGTTCTGGCTGTCCCGGCGGATATGACCCCCACGCCTGCGCCCTCTCCCAGCCCAAGCCCTATCCCGACGCCTAGTCCAACACCAACTATCACGCCCACGCCAGCACCTTCTCCCACTGCCGCGAGTATCGCACCATCGACAAAAACGGCGTTGGAGACTACGCAGTCTTCTGATCTAACGAACCCTCCTACTAAGGAAAATAAGTTGCCGTCTCGTACCGAGGAGGCTACAGACGCACTAAAAAAATATGCCATTTGGGCCGCTTGGATAGCAGCGGCATTAGCGGTGATTGGCATCGTCTTTTGGCTCCGCTCTATCGCCGTGGGCATGGACCGTGCCCGCAAATATCAGGAAGCCGCGCTGATGGATGATGCGCCATCGATTGACGAACGCCTGATGAGCGAACTCGCTACCATGCACGTCGCGCTCCTGCGCGGCAGCATTGTGGGGTATTACGAAAAAGCGTACGCCATGGTGCGTCGCCTGCTCAAATGCCGTAAATTGATGGACGACCCGCATGCCGATACCGATAAAATCTTGCGCGTGTTGCGCTCCGGTTCGGTAGACCCGAACTATATCGATACTGTGGAGTCGATCCTGCTACGTTGCGATGCCGTGCTGCTGCGCAATGAAATCCCAGAAGATGTGGCGCATGACAAAATTGCCAAAGACCTGCGTTTGTTGGTAAATATGCGTCCCCACGCAACGGGCACCCGCAAAGAAAAACACCCAGCACCAACTGATTCTGCGGCCAACTAACGCGGACAAGCGAACACCGCAGGGGCTCCGCCCCCACACCCCCGCAAGGAACTCCGTCCCTTGACCCGGGAATTTTGAAAACAGAGAAGGCCCGCTGAGGGATGTTTGTTTTATGAGGCTCGAAGTCTCACAAAACAAACATCCCTCAGTGGGCCTTCTGGTTTTAAAAATATCCGCGGGGTCTGGGGAACGCGTTCCCCAGCGGGGGTGCGGGGGCGGAGCCCCTGCGGTGTTCGCTTGTCCGCGTTAGTTGGCACAGAATTGGCTAAGTTATAGGGGACGCTGCCTTGTGTGGGTCAGGATGTCGCACCGTCAAAGGAGAGAATGATGCCCGTCGCGAGTGAAATTGAACAGATCAATGCCAGGGTACAGACCCAGGCCATCTTTGTGGAAAAAATAAAAGCCGAGGTGAGCAAAGCCATCGTCGGGCAGGACCGCATTGTCGAGCGCCTGCTGATCGGGTTGCTTTGCGACGGCCACGTACTGCTGGAAGGCGTTCCGGGTCTGGCAAAAACCCTGTTGATCAAAACCATTGCCACCGCGCTGCAGGCCGCCTTCCACCGCATCCAGTTCACCCCCGACCTCCTGCCCGCCGACTTAATTGGTACGCTCATTTACGAGCAGCACACGGGCAAGTTTTCGGTGAAAAAGGGTCCGGTCTTCGCCAACATTATCTTGGCGGACGAAATTAACCGCGCACCCGCAAAGGTGCAGAGTGCATTGCTCGAATCCATGCAGGAGCGGCAGGTAACGATTGGCGACCAGACCTATCCGTTGCCGCATCCTTTCCTCGTGCTTGCCACGCAAAACCCGATTGAGCAAGAAGGTACCTACCCGTTGCCCGAAGCGCAGGTTGACCGCTTCATGATCAAGACCGTGGTGAGTTATCCGACCAAGCAGGAGGAGCGACGGATTCTGGACGCGGTCGCCGGGCAGCCCGCGCCGGATGTGCGACCGGTGGCGACGCTGGAAGAAATGCTGGAAGCGCGTCGGACGGTCAACGCGATTTATATGGATGAGAAGATCAAAAATTACATTGTGGGTTTGGTGTGTGCCACGCGCAACCCGAAAGAGTTTGGCATTCCCGCCGATGGACTGATCGAGTGGGGCGCATCCCCGCGCGCAACCATTTATCTCGCGCAGGCCGCGCGCGCAATGGCTTTCCTGCGGCATCGCGGGCATGTGATTCCAGATGACGTGAAAACGATTGCGCCGGACATTTTGCGTCACCGCCTGATGCTGACCTACGAGGCCGAAGCCGAGGAAAAAACAACCGAGGATGTGATCGCGCTGTTGTTCGACCATGTTCCGGTGCCGTAAGCAAATAAGTCCTATAAGTCTTATAGGGCTTATACGTCCTATACTCTTTTTTCAGCGAGGGCATCATGCTTTCCGCACCCCCAAAAGACACTGCCACCCAGGAAATCCGCGACATATTGCGTCGCGTGCGTCGCATCGAAATTCGGTCGCGTCGCGCGGTGCAGGACGCGCTGGGCGGTGAGTACCGCTCGGTGTTCAAGGGGCGCGGCATGGAGTTCGACGAAACGCGCGAGTACCAGCCCGGCGACGAAATCCGCGACATTGACTGGAACGTGACCGCCCGCACGGGCAAGCCGTTTATCAAGCGCTACGTGGAAGAACGCGAACAAACCGTGTTCTTTGCGGTGGACGCATCAGCATCGGGCGTGTTTGGATCACAGCACGAAATGAAGGGTGAAATCGCCGCAAAAATCTGCGCTGTGCTGGCCTTCGCCGCGATTCAAAATAAAGACCGCGTGGGCCTGCTCACCTTCACCGACCGCGTGGAAACATTGATTCCTCCCGAAAAAGGCCGCAAGCATGTGCTGCGCGTGATCCGCGAATTGCTCTACGGCAAACCGCAAGGCAAGGGCACCGATCTGACGCTGGCGGTGGACACGCTCAACCGTTCGCTCAAACGCCGGGCGATTGTTTTCCTCGTGTCGGACTTTCTCACCGACGAACCGCGCAAGGCGCTGGCAATGGCAAAACGTCGGCATGATCTGACGCTAATTCGCCTGACCGATCCGCGCGAAGAGGAACTGCCAGCCGCCGGAATTGTGGAACTGGAAGACGCAGAAACGGGCGAGGTGATGTTGGTCGATACCGCGAGTCGTTCGGCGCGACTGCGTTTTGCGGCATTCAATCAACTCCGCAAAACGGCTCAGGAAAAACTCGCGCGGTCGCTCGGTATCGATGAAATCGTGGTGCGCACCGACACCTCCGGCCCGGAGGAAATGGCGTACCTTGACCCGATCATGAAATTTTTCCGCCTGCGGGCAAAACGGTATTAACCATGAAACACTGCTTTTTTAACCACACAATACACGAAGATCTGCAAAAATGTTTTGCAGTTCTTTGCGCCTTTGCGCCTTTGCGTGAGACAGGAAGTTGCAGTGTTTTCGACCTGGAGTTTACGCAACACCCAACCCCAATCTCACGCAAAGACGCAAAGGCGCAAAGAACTAAAAAAACACTCAGCAATTTTTTTAGGTTTTCATGTGTTGCGTGGTTATTTCTGTTTGTTTCATTCGCGTCTGCCGCCGAGCCAACTGCCGAGTTAGCCCTTACTCCTGCGGAAATTTTCCCCGGCGAACCCATCCAGGCGCGTCTGACCGTGCGGCATTTAGCGGAAGTGCGCGTGTATCCGTTCTTGCCGCCGAAAAAAATGGGCGAGTTTGAACTATTGGGTACATCAAAATCGCCCGAAACTAAAACAACCAAAGACGGTCAGAAGGAAGATGTTTTCACCTTCAAAATCACCTGCTTCGAAGTGGGCGACCACACTATTCCGCCGCTGGAAATTTCCTACTCCACCGCGTCGGACAAGTCCACCACACTTCCCAGCATCAAGACCGCCGGGCAACACGTAACGATCAAAAGCGCGGTGGAAGCGCTCAAGCAAAAAAACGCGCAACCCGGCGCAACGCCCGTGTCCGACGAATCGCTGCTGCGTCCCGTTCCGCCTCCGATGGAAATGGCGCTCGACAAACGTCCCATTATCATTGGGCTTTCGATTGCGCTCGCCGTGGTGTTGCTGGCTATTCTTGCTTACTTCCTTTTCAAGCGATTCAAAAATCGTTTGCGTCCTGCCGCGCCTCCTCCGCCCCCCTTACCACCGGATGAGGAAGCCCTTACCGCCTTATCAAATTTGGAACGTGAAGAAGCCTGCGCCCCCGCAACGGTCAAGGAATTTTACACCACGCTGTCCGAAATCACGCGGCGTTATCTGGGCAGACGCTATCGTTTCGACGCGCTGGAAATGACCACCGAAGAGCTCCTGCGCGAAGCGCGTTCGATTGGTTGGGACGCCCCCCTGTTACGTACACTTGCAGAAGCAGCGGCGGAATCTGACAGCGTGAAATTCGCAAAAATGGAACCGGGGCAATCGTCCCGCCATGCTGCGCTCGAACGTGCACGGCAACTCGTGCTGGACACGCGCCCCGCACCCCAATCAGTAACGGAGTCTGAAGGCTGATATGAAAACGTTTGAATTCGCATCGCCCCTTTTTCTCTGGCTCCTGCTCGCGCTGGTTCCGCTGACTTGGCGCGTCCTACGTCGTCGCGACGCAACAGGCGCGGCCATGCGCTACTCCGACCTGCGTCTGTTTCGCACATTGCCGCGCAGTCCCGTACTCGCGCTGCGCCGCTGGTTGCCCGTGCTGCGCATCGCAGCCTTGGCGCTGTTCATCATCGCCCTGGCCCGCCCGCGTTTCGGCATGGTCGAGCGCGAGGTCATTCAGGAAGGCGTGGATATGTTCTACTGCCTCGATATTTCGGGCAGTATGAAGGCGGAAGACCTGACGCCCACCCGTCTCGAACGTGCAAAAAAACTGACCAAGGAATTTGCTGCCAAGCGTCCAAATGACCGACAGGGCATCGTGCTCTTTTCCGGCGTGGCGTTCATGATGTGCCCGCTGACCTTCGACGCTAACACGGTGCAGGAATTTCTGGACAGCATCACGTTTGACAATGTGGACGGCACCGCCATCGGCATGGGGATTTCGCGTGCGCTCAAGACGTTCCAAGA
>DNPO01000093.1 GCA_003501375.1 Candidatus Sumerlaeota bacterium
TTATGCAAAACCCCGGGTTGCACCCACATGTTGCCTTTGTAGCACCATCGGCTTTTGTTCGACAAGCAGTTCGTGCGGAGTGAGGTAGCCCAAGATTGTGCGCGGACGATGGTTGAGTCAGATAACCCGTTCTCCCCCCCTGCGTCGGTGATGGTGAAAAATTCCGTCTTTTGGGGGAAAAGTTGACGGATCAACCCACTCGTGTTTTCGTTCAGTCCGCGTTCCCAACGGCCGTACGGATACGCGAAATATACGCGAATACCAACCTTTTAGTGAGCGCCGCATGACGCGACATCTCGCGGCCATTATCGGTCAACGTGTGGAAAGGAAGACGCTCCCTTTGAAATTTTGAGAGTGGTCCCCTATTTCGTTTTTTGCGGTTGCGCTGCAGTACCGGTTGCCTTGCTGGGATCAAGCGTCAGGCCAATATCCGCTGCGGTTTTAACCATCATCAGATTCACCAGATCGGCTGCACCGTTGGTGGCAGCGGTTGCGCCGCCCGTTGCAGCACCGCCCATTGTCACGGTTGGCACCCAATTCCCCTGGTGTTTGCCAATGGCGTCAGCATATGCCTTGTTCACTTCCACCCATGCTGCCAGTTTCTTTTCCAGGTTGCCGTTGGCTTCCATGATGAGTTTTTCACGCTCCGCCATACCCGTACCTTCCAGAATCAACTTTTGCTTGGTTTGGAAAGAGGCGGAGGTTTCCAATTCCGCCACACGCAATTCCTGGGTCGCTTTGGTTTCGGCTACGCTTTTGTCCTGAGATGCTTTGGTTTCGGCGACATTCTTATCCTGCGCCGCGCGGGTTTCAGCAACTTTCTTTTCCTGATCGGCCTTGGTAGTCGCTTCGGCCATCAGTGCCTTCTGTTTCCATTCTGCCTTGGCGGCTTCCGCCTCGCCCTCTTTGGCAGTGGTAATGGCTTTTTGCTCGGCTTCTTTCGCCTTGGCAATCGCTATTTGCACAGCCATTTTCGCCTGCTGCTGCTGGGCTATTTGGTCTTCGATCTGTTTTTCGTAGATAACTGAATTGATCGAGAGGTTATAGACCTTGATGCCCATGATTTCCAGCGGGGATTCTTCCGCCCGGAGCGGTTCGTTGGTTTTGGAGTCTAAGCGAATTTTAACAATGTTAACCGTTTTCGTTTGATTAGTCAGGGGATCGACCTGCTTGTCCTCTTGGGTGACGGTAAGGTAAACGCCCTTTTGAATCTGATCCTCAATAAAACGGAGCAGGTCGTTACGCTTTTCCGCTGCAGATTCTGACGAGGACATCATCGGACCGGACATATAGACAGCCTTTTCGATGGTGGTCCGCACCAGTTGTTGCTCCACAGCCAGCGATGAACCGTAAGCGGTGTGAATGGCGATGAACTTGGTTTTGTCGAGCGGCATGCTCCAGGAAACTGAACCGGAGATGTTGCCATGTCCGCCGTCGTTGAAACGCACTTTGATAGACTCATCATCGCGTTTTCCCTGATCGTTTTTGGCTGAGAACCAGAACTGGCTGCGTTTGGGGTACTTGGTAACGCGTCCGAATCCCTGCCAGTAAACGCCGGGCTCAAAATCGGCTTTGAGTTCTCCGGAAATGGGGCTTTGGATAATCATCATCTGGCCCGCGTCGAGGTACTCCACCAAGGCGCCTGAGGATGCGATAATGAATACGAAAATGATCAGTGTCACGCCCAGAATAATAAACTTCGTTGCCTTGTCTCTCATTTTGCTTTCTCCGTTTGTTTCGCGTGTTCGATTTTGTGCAACGGGTCTGATTGCTGTGTTGGCAACTCAAACGTTGTTTTTTCCGCTTCTTCTAACATCTTGCTGATTTCTTCGGCGGTTTCGGACAGGTGGGACAAGATTTCCGCTTGTGTTTTTTTCTTACGGTGGAAATGGGGAAAAAGGGGCCGGTCGCGTATGGTGGGAATCACCACTTCTGTAATCATGCCCAGGGCAACGAAGAGGATGATCAGGTATTCGATGAATTCGATAAAAACCATGCTTTCGCTCCCTGATTAGGAGTGGAGAGGTGCTGTGCGGAGAAAAAATCACAGTCCCCATGACGCTGCATCGTAGCATCAGGTGGGGCAGAAAGCAATGCGGTTGTGGTGTTTTTGTCGCCGTGTTTTCTGAAGGCTCAAGGTCACAAAATAAGCCCCGGACAGATGAGGTAAACGCAGATTCAACTTCCAATTCCCCTGTTGAGAATTGGAACCTGAATCCGCGACACCATCCGTATGGAAAGAAATATGAGAGTGTTCATGCATCCATGGATACTGAATTCGCAGGTTCTTTTCAACCGCGTAGCGGTTGCATATCTTAGCCCGGGGTTGCCGAGGAACGAGGCTACCCCGGGGAAGGGAATCCTACCAAAATGAACCCTGTAGGGGTTCTATAAGGCGTTTATTTTCAACAGACTATAACATCCAAGTACCTCTTGTGGAACCCTTACAGGGTTCACTTCGTATTTGCGTGTTTACCCGGGGTAGCCTCGTTCCTCGGCAACCCCGGGCTAAGATATACAACCGCTACGCGGTTGAAAAACAACAAAATGATTTGTGTCTATCAATAGGTAAACACTCTCAGAAATATTATTCTGTTTTTTTTGCCACCCATAAAAACTCAGCAGGTTCTGGATGCAGCAAGTCAGGCGGAAGGAAAATGGGCGTTACCTTCCACCCGTTTTCTTGCAAAATCTGCGCATAACCGCTGTGATAATCCAACGCGCTGAGCAACAGCGCATCGGCAGAAGTTTGAAGCATCCGGCCTGGTGGCGTGCCCGGGGGGGCAATGAAAACCCCACCTTCTGGCACCGATTGTGCGTCACGCAACCGAACCGGGTCGGTTTTAGTATGGAAGTGGTAGAGTTCGTAATAATACGGCAGGTTGCCGCCATTTTGCACCCCGCCACTCAGGATTGCGATACGTCCCGCGCCAGCCGCCTTAACTGCTTCGGCAATTCCCGCCTCGAACCAAGGTGCCGACCTGCGGGGGAAAACGCAGAAGAGCGAGAACGCCACCGCCAACACATTGAGCATGGTCAGTGCAATCAGTGCTTTTCCCAAAATCGGTTTGTTTTTGGTGCGGAACCAATCCATCAATTCCACCGCGCCGATTGCGCTCAGAATTTGCGGACAAGGGAGCGCGTGCAGTGTGCGCAACGCATGCGGGATGCCTTCGCGTGTGAGCGCTGCGCTGAAGGGCATGAGCAAGAACCAACCGAGTAGCAATAGGTCGCCAGATGAACGGCGTCGGTATGCGCGATAAATACCCGCGATCAGGAAAAGCATTTCGATATGCAGCATCACGCCAAAACCGGGCAAAGCGTGACGCGGGAGCGCATCGCCGGTGAAGAAGAGGAATTGCGGTGAGAAGTGCGACAGGTAATTCTTCACGAAGATAAACGCGCGCACGGCCAAGGGCAACAACAAACCATTTTCGTCGGTCGCCTTCAACACGGACAGTGTGTTGAAGCGTCCCATGCCTGATCCGCCCCCGCGCAACATAACGTAGAAGGTTGGCAGCAGCGTGAGCACCGGTACGCCCATCGCCAACAGCGCCATTTTTTTATTTGCCCACAAATACCGACGCCAGATGATGGCAAGCCAGCACCAGAACAATAACAAGAATGGTTGCGCACCGGAGTAGGCGTAGAAGGCAAGGCCGAACAATATCGGACCGATAAAAAACATTTTCACCCCAGAGGCACAGAGGCATGGAGAACTGCAAACACTTTTGTTGTTGTTCTCTGTGCCTCTGT
>DNPO01000389.1 GCA_003501375.1 Candidatus Sumerlaeota bacterium
CAGGCGTTGTTGAAATCCGTCTTCCACATTTTCCATCGCATTGCGCAACACATCGCTGGCGAGTTGCGAACGCAACTCATCCCTGCCGAAAGCGGGACGAGCCATCCAACATTTGGCAGGCGTGGGGAGTGGTTTGTTCAGCGTTTCAGACCGCATGTGTCCTCCGAACAAAATCCCACCGGTCAGCCCATCTAACACGACGCCGCAATTTGAGGACAGGGTGTCTAACAACATGCCAGCATGACCATGTCGTACCGAGACCATTCCGTCGGTTGCCTGGCAAAATAATCCAAAATGGGCCAGCCAATTTGAAACGGTATCGGGTGATACGGTATGCTCATCCGCTTTCAACGCCAGTGCGACTTGATGCGCCAGTTTACTTTCCAGAGATCGGGAATTGCCAAAGGTAAAAACCGGGAGGTTTTTTATGGAGTGTGCCGCAACTCCTGCCAGACAGCGAGAATCGAGTCCACCGCTCAGCGGTACGCCCAAGGGAACTGATGCCGGGAGTTGCCGATGAACCGCCGTGGCAAGACGTGTTTGGAGTTCTTCACGCAAGGCATCCCGATTGACTGTGGCAGGGGATTCGTCAAAGCAAAAATCCCAGTACTCGCGCAGGGACTTGCCTGGTTCCAAAATGGAGGCGGGGGGGAAAACGTCGATGCCTTCGCACAATGTTTTATTGCCCAAAAGGTGCTCAAATGTAAGCAATTCGACAACGCCCATTGGATTGGGGGGTGGCGCTTGTTGCCTGGCGCGTGATAGTGCTTCCACCTGGGGCGCCATGAGAAAAACGCCGTTTTCCCACGTATAATAATGCGGACGTAAAGCGCATCGGTCGGAGGCTATACATAATTTTTTGTCTTGCGGAAACCAAGCCAACAGCAGAAAGGAACCATTGAGGCGCTCGACGAAATCTATCCCATCGCGTTCAATTCCAGCAGCGATCAGACGTGGCCCATCCTCAATGGACAGGGTTTCAGGGTGTTCCCACCCCAAATATCGCGCTAAAGCGGGGCTATCGTACACTTCGCCGTGCAACAAAATTTCTACCCGTCCATTGGGAGAGGGAACCGAGGCTCCCGAGGCATGGGTGATAGGACGATAGATATGTCGAACGTACAGGTGAGGAACAGGTGTATATTCCACCACGCTCAATCCTGGCTCTGCTTCTGCAGCATTCTTTGTCAGCCGCCGAATCTGTTCGGGTGCCACCGGAGTTAACGAAGGCTGATAGGCCAAATATATTCCGACCATGCTGTTTTTCTATTTTCCTTCCAAGTTTTTTTCTTGGGTGTGGGTACTATATCTGCGCTGAGGGGTGAGAAAGCGCAGTGTGGGTACCAGTCGGGTATTCCGCCTGAAACGCTTTCCATAATATCGAGGTCAAATTATAATAATCGAGCACGGCTTGCAACTGTTCATCGTTTTTAGACCGATTTATTTGAAACAGCGTACCTGCTTTGTCTTCGCTCATGTCCCGCGCCAAATTCACATACGTTAGTGTAGCCGTATTGTTTTTCACCACGCGAATCTTGGTTCCCTTCAACACTGCCATTGCCCAAAACCAGATGTCATCGGCAAAGGGAGAAAACTTCAGAAACAAATCTTCCCGTAAGACCTCTTCGTGCAAACAATGCGGGGGGTACAAGACGCCGCCAACGCCAGTGATGAAATTTAAAAAGGAAGGCGCGGTTTCGCTCCAGGCAATCCGTCGCTTCCATTGCGCATAGGGGAGAATTTTTCCCGCATCGTCAAAACGGATTTGGTATGCACGGTGGCAGTGGATGTGCGCGGGTTCTGCGAGATAAGACTGGTACAGTTTTTCCAACCAATCCGACTCGTAGTAAACATCATCATCTGCTGTTACGACCACTGCCTCTGGGCATGCGGTCAGTGAGTGCATGAGTTTGTTGTACTGCTTCAAGTTTTTTGCAAACTGGATGGTTAGTCCGCGCTTTTTGAGTGATAATAATTTTGCAGGAAGGTCCCGTTCCAATCCGGGGCATTCTTCTGTACTGAGCCAAAGCACCACAGCGTCGGGTTTCAGGGTTTGATTAAGGAGGGAATAGATGGCATAGTAAACATCATCCATTCTGGCGGGGAAGGTGGTGAGTGAAACGACCAATGGAGTTTTTCTGGGGGTGTTTGTCACTCCAGAAAAATCACCTTGTTTTCGGATTTTTCGATCAATTTTAGGTTTGCTGATTCCCGATTCCAACAACTTTGCTTGGAACATGAGTGCCAGACGCATTTTCTTTGGGCTATTTTTGGCGACTTTTTTCAGGATAAAAGCGCACCATTTTTTGCAATCCATTCCTGGCATTGTATCACCTGTATCCTTCCCTTTGTCGCTATGCGATACACACTTTTTCAATAAAGAAATCAATTTTCCTTTTTACGATCGGGTGTTAGTCCCAGCCTATTTGTTTACGATACAACGCAAGGGTCAAGAGCGTGAACAAGCGATACATGGCGGAAACGCCTGCTTTCCCGGGGCTTTGGCTAATGCGGGAAAACAAATCGGGAATCGCTGTGGCAGAAAACCAGGGGTTTCCGGGTGGGTATGCATTTTCCAGATAAGCCCGTAGTTCGCGATCTTGCAGAAGAATGGCGCGATAGTCCAACGCTGGGGCGCGCCCCAAAAACGGTAAGGCGTACGCACGAATCAGCGCTTGAAGCGGACGCCAGTGTTTCTTTCTCTTGCGTAGCAGCAATTCCGGGCAACGGAGCATCCTCCACAAGGACGGTTGCGCCGGTGGTGTATATAAAATTTCATCTTCGTATGGGGTGCGTTTGATGTGCGCCAGATTAGGGATAAGATCGACAACCGCTTCGCGAAAAAGCGTGATGTTAATGCGGACGCTTTCTGGTAGCGTCAATGCAAAATCCAGCAAGTCGTTATCGTAGAATGGAACGCGAACCTCCACTGCTGTTCGAAGCAATTGGTTGCCGTTTAAAATAAAACGCCGCTGACGTTCGCGCCAATCTACATAATCGCACAGGTTTGATAAATTGTTGGTTTTCGTCTTAGTTATACGTTGCTGAAATCCGTCCGCCAAGTTTCCCACAGAGTTCTTGCATGCCCCATCTGGTAATAATTTGAGAAGTTCTTCCGGTGAAAAAGCCGCGTTGAATTTTTTGAGAAACGTGTGCCCTGGGTTTTCAGAAATTGGTTGATTCAATGTTTTGGGTAAAAGATGGTCTCCGAAAAAAACGCCTCCGGTTAAACCATCCAGCACAACGCCGCAGGCGGACGACATGCTGTTTAGCAGTAACCCCTCGTGCCCGTGAAGAACGGAAATAGTTCCATCCATGCTCCGACAAAAAGAGTCAAAATGGGTCATCCAATTCCAATCCGACAAGTCCTTGGGGTCCACCGTATACTCATCGGCTTCCAATGCTTGCGCTACCTGATGAGCCAGCCTTCTTTCCATGGAGGTGGGGACGCCAAAAGTGAACACCGGTAACTTTTTTGTTTGGCGTGCTGCAACGCCCGCAAAACAACGGGAGTCAAGGCCTCCGCTCAGAGCGACTCCCACAGGAACCGCCCGGCGATCTTGTCG
>DNPO01000011.1 GCA_003501375.1 Candidatus Sumerlaeota bacterium
ATAATAGCATACAGTCCCTTCGAGATGCAAAAGAATATTCCAGACTTGCTCCTATAACGATACCATTATTTGCCTATGTTGGCGCAAAATGGCGCAAATTTCGGCAAAAAGTGGCGCTTGAAATTTTTACAGAAGAGAATAGACTTATATTTAGTAACGGTAGAGTACCTATTAAACATAATCTTCAGAATTTGTATAAATGTCGTAAGAAATTGGTACTGTGCCTTACTTTAAGAACAACGGGTAGTTGCCATAACGGGCCACATTGACAGTCATGTGTTGAACTTCCCAGGTCGGCAGGATCAGGATTAGAGCAAAAATTGCGTCCGGTAAAGCATGTGGGAGTTGAGAGTGCTCAAGAACCGTTTTTGTTGGCAGTCGTCGAGAAGAATTGGAATTTGACAGTAGGCGGTGTATGTCGTGCTTGGGCCATCTTCAGTGTCAGTGGTTTGTATGTTTAGTGTACCAAGATAAGGTCGGGTGCCTCAAAAGGGCCTCGTGATTTTATCCGCAACGTCTTCCGTTCAAGAGTAAAGCCATTGGTTTTATGGCAGGGGAATTTTACCTAAAAATCCTAAAAAAGAAATGTTTTGGATCAATGTAGTTCCGTAAAAATTCCCATATTGTGTGGGGGCGAGGTGTCCGAAAATTACTAAGAAAGTGAGGTGATCGGATGGTTGATGGGGCAGTACGGTTTGTATTGATTACATTTTAGATTATTATTTAGATTTTTCATTACATTACAAAAGGGGAGACTAAAATGAAAAGAAATTCTGCTTTTACGTTAATTGAACTGCTTATTGTTGTTGCGATCATCGCCATTTTGGCGGCTATCGCGGTTCCGAACTTCTTGGAGGCGCAGGTGCGCTCGAAGGCGTCGCGCGCGATGAGTGACATGCGGTCATTGGCCACGGCCATCGAGGCATATCGCGTGGATGAAAACTCCTATCCGGTGTCGAGAAACAGTTCGACTGCATATTGGCATACCTCTGACAGCAATGGCAATACCGTTGGCAAGTGTAGTGCGGGTGTTGCGGGTGCCGCTTACTCGATTTGCGCTCTGGACCCAGACAGAGGTGGGGCGTACCGTTCCACATTCGCCGTTGCCGATCCTCAGTGCCTCCGCACACTGACAACTCCCGTGTCGTATATCACGAGTTATCCCAGTGATCCCTTTGCTTTGACCCATGGTCTGACTTACGGATACATGCAAATGGTAAACACCGCTTGGATGGTCTGGTCCTATGGCCCCGATAGCGACGAGACGTCAAAGGGAACGTATGGGCAGTTTGGAGGTGGGCAGGTTGGCGCTGGTGTAAATCCCAATGGTTCCTTCCTTAAACTTGACGGCAACATTGCTCCTATTGCGTTCAGTATGCCGGCAAATTTTGCTGCCAGTGACAGTGTGCCTTGGACTTGGCCGTCTGTACCGTCGGGGCCTGCTACTTCGGCTACCAGCGGGCCTTTCAACCCTGTTTACTCTCCTTCAACTGGTAAGCCTACAGCCACGTTGTTGACGGCTGGGTATACTTATGATTCGACAAACGGCTCCAAGTCGTATGGTGATATCTGGCGTGCCAAGCAGTAAATTGTTGTTTCAGCATTCATCATAAAACGCGGGGGCAGGATACTCTTACCAGTGTTCTGCCCCTCTGGAGTGTCTACGGTATTCTTGGAATTATTACGTGAGGCATGGTTTCAAAAGTTGGCTTGGCTGTGTTTTATGGTGTTTAGATTTTTCAGCGCCAACGGCGCTAAAACCTCAACCTCGATATCCTGTTGGCTCTATAGCATTTTATATTGAAATGGCACACACATGCTATGAGGAAGTTTGCCGTTCATCCTGAAAGGATGAGATATACTAGCCGGGGGTAAGCGAAGCGCAACCCCCGGTAGACCACAAAACATAGGCACCCTGAAAGGGTGCGAGAAGGTGAGAAAAGCGCTCTGTCATGGGGGGACTTCCGGACATATCGCACCCTTTCAGGGTGCATTAAATCTGTTGCCAAACCGGGGGTTGCGGTTCCGAACTTTCTGGAAGCACAGGTACGTGCAAAAATATCCCGTGCCCAGAGTGACATGCGGTCGATAGCCACGGCTATTGAGCCGTATCGCGTGGATGAAAACGCCTACCCGTTAGCAAGAGATGCCCAAGCCGGGACCCTGCAAGAGAGTAACGGTTCCCATTGCGATGGACTTGCTAATATCAATTACACGATTGCTCAGGTGAGCGGTAGTCCGGGTACTCAGTTTCGCATTTCCTTTGCTGTCTCGTCCGGATTGGCACAAATCCACTCATTGACCACGCCTGTGTCATATATCACCAGTTATCCCGCTGATCCTTTTGCTGATACCAAGGGGTTGGTATATGGTTATACTCAGATGAACAATAACGCATGGCTTCTTTGGTCCTATGGACCCGACATGGATGAAAAAATCAAAGACGCGAATAACTGGCAAAGCGGTGGTGGTGGACAGATTGGAATGGGAATTAATCCCAATGCAGTATCATTGAATCCTACCGTTCGGTTTAATTTTTACAAGGGCCTTTCCTTTGTGAACTCTTGGGAATGTGACGCTAATACCGTTTATTCTCCCTCCTATGCCACACCGACTGCCACCTTGTTGACGGCTGGGTATACCTACGACAGTACCAACGGTAGCAAATCGACTGGTGATATTTGGCGTGCCAAGCAGTAAGTTTTCTGTCTGAGAATTTAATGTATGCTTGTTGTAACGGGGGCAGGATACTCTAACCAGTGTCCTGCCCCTCTGGAATATCTGGGGTGTTTTTTCCCCTTGGGATATGGAGTATGGTCGTGTAGAATTCCGGAGGATGGTTCGGGGTTGTAAAGATAGTTGCAAAAGGGAAAGGGCCATGAAAATGGCTGCGACTCTTTGCCCTATCAAAATCATAACGCACACCCAAGAAAGGGGAAAATTATGTTGTCATCCATTTGGAAAAAAGTTTGTGTGGTAGCATCACTGGCATTGGCCAGTACGGGGGCTTTTGCTGCAGACCCTGCAGCAGTTGGGCCCACGGGGTCTGTTGGACTTGGTACGTGGAGCACCCAAGTCGAGTATAAGGACATTAAGGTGACCGGAACAGATGGAAAGGCGATTTACGAGACAGGTGTGCTGAAAGATATGAAGGAGTGGGCAACGGAAAATGGCGAGTGGAAAGTCAAAGATGGTGTGATAGTTCAATCTGGAGAAGATACACC
>DNPO01000427.1:0-1364 GCA_003501375.1 Candidatus Sumerlaeota bacterium
TCGCACATCGGCTACAACCTGAAGGTGACGGACATG
This sequence comes from Candidatus Sumerlaeota bacterium, assembly GCA_003501375.1. GTDB lineage: Bacteria > Sumerlaeota > Sumerlaeia > UBA8349 > UBA8349 > UBA8349. Next base: position 37 of record DNPO01000427.1, read on the forward strand.
CAGGCGGCGATTGGGTGCGCGCAACTCAAGAAACTGGATGGTTTTATTGCCGCACGTAAGAAAAACTTCCAGACCATGCGGAAAGCCTTGGAGCGTTACAACGAATTTTTGATTCTGCCCCAGGCCACTCCGGGCAGCGATCCGTCGTGGTTCTGTTTCCTGATCACGGTGAAGGAAAACGCGGGCTTCAGCCGCAACGACCTGACGTCTTATCTGGAAACTCACAAGATAGAGACGCGCAATTTGTTCTGCGGCAATCTGTTGCGCCAGCCTGCATTCATGGACATTGAACACCGCGTGGTGGGGACACTGGAAAACACCGACCGCATCATGAATCAAACGTTCTTTATTGGGTGCTACCCGGGCATTCATGAACCGCAGATTGATTACGTGCTTGCGACCTTTGAGGAATTTTTTAAAGGGAAAACACAGTAAGGGCAGGGAAAGCAGATGGATCAAGTAGACAAAGTGGACGGCATGGGTGCTGCACCCGTTTCGTCCTCTTTACCTATCCTCCAATCCTACCGCGAATTCATCCGATGCGTTTGGAGTCTGTTGTTTACGATAACCGTGTTGGTTGCTGTTTCTGCAGGCATTGTGCATATCTGGCATCCTGATACTGCATCGCTTCTGAAAAAAGTGGCAGAAATCAGTCCCTTGCCTTTGGAAGAATTTCAGCCCGCCCCACGAGAAAAAGCGCTCTACTTGTTTGTGGTGCTCAGTTCCCCCTTTCTGCTTGCTGCCGGGTACCAGTTGGCCGGATGCGGGGTGAGGGTCCGTGGAAAAGGGACTATCACGGTATTATACTTCGCGACCGTGGTGGTAGTATTAGCATTGTTGGGGTGGCTTTTTAAGGCAGCCTGCCTGCATCCCGTTCCTCGCTCTTGCTCGTATTTGCAATATTATGCCTCCTGGATGCAGTGGTATAATCAGTTCTACATTTACTCCTTTCTGGGGTACCCCGTTGCCCTGTATCTCATCTTCCGGGTGTTTCCTCACTTCCCAACGGGAATGACGCGGAAACTCCTGCGCCGGATCGCAACGGGATGCGTTTGTGTGTTGGTGATCATTGCTGCCAGCGGTGGAATTTTCCACGTTTATACATTAACCCCCCTCCTCTTTTCCTATTGTCACGATTTTGATACGGTTTTTGCCCCGTCGGTTTTCGTGCGCCTGGGTCATCCGCTGTTGACGGGGAATTTACAAGCAGGGTATGGTCTTTACCCGCATTTTCTTCACCCGGTGTTTGCGCTTGTGGGACTTAGCGTTTTCAAATTTACCGTTGTCATGGCAATACTCAATGCGATGGCATTTTTTCTCTATCTGGG
>DNPO01000427.1:1705-2639 GCA_003501375.1 Candidatus Sumerlaeota bacterium
GCCGTGTTTTTCTGGGGAACTTCTTCGAGTTTTACCCCATATTTTCAGATGCAGCCCATTCGCATTCTTTTTCCGGCTCTTGCTCTTTTTCTGGTAACGCGGTATCTGTTAGACAATCGCACCATACTGTACTACCCCATTCACCTTGTGGGTGCAGTGGCGCTTTTATGGAATTTTGAAATCGGCTTGCCGCTCTTTTTTTGCTGGTTGTTCCAATTAACTTTTCTGGAACTATTTGCGCCCAACGTAAAAACCGCAGTTTGGAACATTCTGCGCCATTACGCAACAGGCGCTGGTTGCGCATTCCTGGCGTTTAGTCTGTATGCCATAGTCATCCGTTGCGCCTATGGCAGTTTCCCCAATTTTAACCTGGTGCTGCTCACCCTGAAAATGACTTCTCTGGGAGCCTTCGCACTCCCGGTTCCCCTGCTACACCCGTGGAATTTTCTCCCCCTGCTCTATCTCACAGGCCTTCTTGTCGGCGTGCGCTGCGTCTTAAGGCGTACGCCATCGCCACAGGACTCTCTGATTTTGTACTGCGCCATGTGGGGATGCGCCACGTTTGGTTATTACATCGGACGCAGCCACAATTTGAATTTAATTGCTATCAACCGAGAGTTTATCTTCTTGTTGGTGCTCATAGCAGATCGATTTTGGCAAGCGGCGCATACGCCTGTTGCGCCGCCTGTTTGGCGCTTGCCGCATCAACGGCTATTTCTTGCCATCCTTTTTTACTTTCTAGTTATGCCCTTTGCGGAAATGCCATGTGCGCTGCAAACATGGGCGGAAGTGGTAAAATCACGGTGGACAGAACCGCAGGATAACCAGCCCGCGCCCGTACAAGATCTCGAATTTATTCGGAAACACACACAACCCGGGGAGCGGATTTTGATCTTTTCGGAAAACAACGGCGCGTACTATGCGGAAACGCAAA
>DNPO01000105.1:0-271 GCA_003501375.1 Candidatus Sumerlaeota bacterium
CACATGTTTTTCTTTGGCGGCATCGGTAGTGTTTTCCACCAACTGGGTCATGGGTGCTCCGCAACAAGTGAGTTCGCCACCGCCAGCATGCAAGACTTCAACGATGTTCCCACATTTTGCGCATTTGAAAATGTCATTTTGAGCGATCATTATTTTGAATTCCTTTCGGGGTTTAAAGAGGGTTCGTAATTTGTCATCCCTGAACTCTATCGACTACCAGTTTTCGCCCAAGAGTTCAAAGTGATCTTGGTGCGCGAGACAGGCGGGGGCA
>DNPO01000105.1:534-2606 GCA_003501375.1 Candidatus Sumerlaeota bacterium
AAAGCCGTAGGCGCTTCGTTGCCGGTGTGCAAATAACCACACTCGATGCAGCGCCAAGTAACGGGTTTGTCGCGTTTGAAGACACGATCCGCCTCAATGTTGGCAGCTAGCCCGTTGTAGCGTTTTTCGTGCTGGGTTTCCGNNTTGCAGTCCTTTATGTCCTTTGAGGGAAAATAAAGGACATAAAGGACTGCAAGGACAAATATGCAGTAGCCTTGCACTCCAATTCGTAATTCCTAATTCCTCATTCGTAATTCTGTTGCCTCACCAGTTTTCGCCCAGGAGTTCAAAATGATCCTGGTGCGCAAGACAGGCGGGACAGGCGGAAGGGGCTTCGGTGCCGGTATGCAGATAGCCGCATTCAATGCAGCGCCAGACAACGGGCTGATCGCGCTTGAACACGTGCCCGGCTTCGATGTTGGCAGCCAGGGCGTAATAGCGTTTTTCGTGCTGGGTTTCCGCAACGGCAATTGCCTCGAATGCCTTGGCAATTTGGCTGAAGCCTTCCTGACGGGCAACTTCGGCAAAACCAGGGTACATTTCGGTGCGTTCATAGTGTTCGCCAGCGGCGGCGGCTTTCAGATTTTCCAGCGTGGTACCAATGACTCCAGCCGGAAAACTGGCGGTTATTTCTACTTCGCCGCCTTGCAAAAACTTAAACAGGCGTTTGGCATGCGCTTTTTCCTGAGTGGCGGTTTCCTCAAAGATTTGCGAAATCTGGAGATAACCATCCTCGCGGGCTTTTTTAGAATAATAGGTGTAGCGGTTACGTGCCTGTGATTCTCCCGCAAACGCGGTGAGCAGGTTTTTTTCGGTTTTTGATCCTTTAAGTTCCATCGTGTGATACGCTCCTTTCCTATTTCTTTGTTTTTGTGGATACCGGCTGTGCCGGTTTGGTATTGCCAATCTTATCGCCAAAACGAATGAAGTGAAAAATCCGCCATTCGCGTTGGGTATCTTGCGATGTGATGTTGAAGAACGGCCAGAGAATCGAGTTGCTGGCATAGTGTTCTGCGGGACGCGTTTTGCGCCCGTAAAGCGGGAAAATATAAAAACTCCGAGTATCAGTGCCAGTGGCGCGGATTTCGTCCAGCGACGAATCTTCGCGCACGTTGAAACCCTGTTCACGGAACTTATGCACCAGGAGCAATGTGTGCCAATGATTGCCGAAGGTGAGGTGCGTTTTTTCTTTGACGTTCAAAGCGCGTGAGGTAACCACATCGCCATTTAGCATCATTTTTTTTGCAAGATTGCGATTGTACGTGCCGAGCTTGGCCAAGTCGTCCCGCACGCTGAGAAGCGCATGGTTTTGCTCCGCTTCACCGGGAATGTTGTTGGTGTACCCAACAACGGGGGTGAAGTAACCCGCGTCATATAAGCCCAGCAGCGGAATAATCCAGAAACTGCGCCCATCGCTCGGCGTATTTTGATAACTGATCATGTTGACAAAAACGGCCCAACGGAAAGCATTGGGCGCAGTAACCCATCCGCCCAGCAGGCCAAACAGAAAGGCGTTGCTTTTCATTTCTCCGGGTGCGCCGACGAGCCGTTCGCGGCTATAGAGCGGGCCAAAAAACGTGGTTTGGTGGACACCCTTCTCAATTTCGCCGTCACTGTAGTAGGTCAGCAGCGGCAAAGCAAACCAGCCTTGAGCGCCGGATTTTTCCGACCATTGCCAGAAAGCGGGCGTTACCATTCTCCATGTGCCAGACGTGCCGCTGTCTTCGTGATAGCCGACCACCCCCACGTTGAGGACTGAGTGCTGGGTGGTCACATCGGAATTATAATATACAACGGGTGGACACGGAATCAGGCGGTTGCGTCCTTCCGGGCCGGCGTGGCAGGCGCAGAAGGACAGTGCGAGAAGTACGAGCAGGAGATTGGGGAACAAGGGGCGGGTGATGCGCATGATAGAGTTAATCGTCCTCTCCGGGCCAGTAGTTGCTACGGACACGGGTGATGCGTTCGCGCCAGTCGGGTACACCGCGCCACAGGTCGAGACCGTAAAGCGTAAGTGCCACACCGATGGTGAACAGCGGAAACAGCAGAATGAACAGCAGAAGGCGTGGGAA
>DNPO01000359.1 GCA_003501375.1 Candidatus Sumerlaeota bacterium
CCGCCTCAATGGTGGCACTAATAGTAAAAATAAATGTTCTACCATTTGTCGATGAGTGTGAAAAGTTACAGGGAGGGTGGGGGATAGGGGGGAGTCTTAAAAAAGGGATGTTAGGACAGGTTTAGTATCAAAATTTCGATTTTCAAAAATTCGGGATTTTCCCTATAGATCGAGGTTATCCATTGGACTGCAAAATTTAAAAAAAGGTGTCTTGCTGATATTTTTGGAATGATACAGATGTGCTCGCCCATTATCACTATGCGCGAGAATGCTCGGTACAGGGCAAAGGAGAGAATAAAAAATGAAGACAATAAATAAAGCGTTTGTAACTTATGGGGAGGGAGACGACTTGGATGTCGTCGCGAAGATTTTTGGCAAACCTAAAAGACGTGTGCAGAACATCCGGGAGGGGCGGCATACATTGACCATCATTGCCACGGACCGCGAGAAGTCTTGTTGTGGCAAGCCAGGTATTTTCTGGGTGTATCTGGAGGATGAAAATGGCGATAAGATGTGGCACAAGTTTGTGCTGCACAAAGATGGGGTGCGTGCTCTGGTAATGTTCTGCAAAATCCTTGGAGTTCAGTTGAACGAGGGAGAAATCCCTCCATCATGGAAATTGACAGGCAAGACGTTCAGCGCAGAGGTGGTCGCGACCGAGTATGGCGACAACCATCTGGTCAACTGGCGTCCAGCGAACGAGAATCGGGAGTAGGTGATGCACCTTATACAGGCTGACAGGGAGACGACCTCCCACAATCCCCAACAAGGTAGGGAATTTGATCGTTGGGGCAATATCGAAGCAATTCCGTACAAAACCCAGTTTTGGTGCTTCTTGCTTCCTATGGCTCTTCTGGTATGAGATTCCCTACTATCAGAACCTTGGGGGGCTTCGCTTCACGTGTGGGCAAGTTGGGTAAATTTGGCTGAAAAATAAAAAAGCCCCTGAAAAATCAGGGGCTTTCTTTGTTTTTGGTATCACTGGTATCACGAAACTCGTTCAAACCATTGATTTTGTTAGATTTAAATGGCGGGAGAGACGAGACTTGAACTCGCGACCTCCGGCGTGACAGGCCGGCGCTCTAACCAAGCTGAGCTACTCCCCCGTAACAGCGGGTTATCTTTGTATTATATTGCGCGAAGAGAATCAAGAAGAAATTTGCAACAGGTGCAGATTTTTTTCTTCGCAACAAAAAAATACGCGGAAAACCGCGGTTTTACATAATTTTTTCCATAATCTCGTCATCAACTTCCTGGTTGGCTGCAACGTCGTTCACGTCGTCGCATTCTTCCATCGCGTTGATTAACTTGAAAAGGCTGGTGGCTCGTTGCTCGTCAAGTTTGACGGTGTTTTCTGCGATCATCTCGAATTTGGCGGATTCAATCTTCAAGCCCTTCTTTTCGAGCGTTTCGCGGATGGTCAGCATTTCCTGCCAGTCGGTCGTTACGATAAAGACTTCGCCTTCGTTGTCCACATCTTCCGCGCCGGCGTCCAGCGCCATTTCCATCACGGCGTCTTCTTCCAAGCCTTCGGCGGGGATGACGATTTCGCCTTTTTTCTTAAACATCCAGCCAACGCAGCCGACTTCGCCCATGTTGCCACCGTATTTCGAGAAGATGTGGCGGACTTCGGCGGCGGTACGGTTCTTGTTATCCGTGGATGCCTGGACGATGATGGCGACGCCACCGGGGCCGTAGCCCTCGTAGGTTACGTCTTCGTAGCTAACGCCTTCGAGTTCACCGGCACCTTTTTTGACGGCGCGATCGATGTTGTCCTTGGGCATGTTGCCGTCTTTGGCCTGCTGCACGGCCAAGCGCAGACGGGGATTGCTGTCCACGTCGCTACCGCCCATTTTAGCGGCGATGGTGATTTCGCGGATGATGCGGGTGAAGAGCTGACCACGTTTAGCGTCGAGCGCGCCCTTCTTGTGTTTGATGGTGGCCCATTTACTGTGTCCGGACATGGGTATCTCCTGTTCGTGATATGCCGGCACAGAGCCGGTCGGGGATTATGTTAACGGTACTTTCTTTAGTCTCCGGCCTTGGGGCAATTCCCGCCATGCGGGCAGGAAGGGCAGGCGGCGGGCGCTTCCTTGGGTGCGGTGGTGGAAGCGGCCGATTTTTTGTAATCGGTCTCGTAAAAACCACTGCCTTTGAAGATCAAACCTGAACCTGCGGAAATGAGGCGTTCCACTTTTCCGTGGCATTCGCCGATGATGCAGTAGGTCAGTGGGTCTTCCGTCATGCTCTGGAAGTGCTCAAAAACCTTGCCGCATTTTTTGCATTGGTACTCATATGTAGGCATATTTACTTCTTCCTCCTCGCATCCAAACTTCTTATGCTGGACGCGCTAAACCGTTTAAAAATAGGGGTTTCAGAGCGTCCCCGCCGATAAAAAACAGGGGGAAAGGGGCGACAAAAACCCCTTGGCTCAGGCCACTGCCTCAGCCACTCTTATCTTTCAGACTAAAGAACTTGAAGCGAAGTTGCAAGGAAAATAGTTCTTGACTTTGCTTTTCCCACACTGATAATCTGCACCGGGTTGTTTTAGGCGCGCTGAGGCCGATTCTGAAAGGAGTTTATAGCATGACTGTTTCCATGCTTACGCGTAGAAGTACAATGTTCTTGCTGGTGCTGGCGATGGCCGGACTTTTTTCCACGGGTTGTTGCAAATACGCTCATAACCGCGTGTTTGACGCCATGGATATCCTCGAGATTGGCGGTGGTGTTACCGCTGAGAATCCGGTGAGCGGTATGATTCCTCCGGCGATGGGTGTTCACGCGCAAGTCACCGAGTTCCTGAACATCGGCGCAGTGCACTTTACAGGTTATTCCGCAGAGATGGACGGTCGCGGACTTTTTGCGGGCTTTGAAAGCCGTACGCGTATCGGTTGCCTGCCCCTGCAGGTAGTGCGCATTGACCAGGACTATGAGTTCGGTTGGGAAAACTACTTCAAAAAAGTGGACACGAAGTGGGATATTCGCATGCACGACACGTCCATGCGCTTCAAGAACACGGCTGCTAAAGAGTTGAACTACCGTTCGGTCAACGATTGGTTGCGTCACGGTTCTCCGCTCTTCTACCGCGGCTGGCAGTACTGGGGAAACACGGGTGTCGAACTTGCTTTTTGCGAACCCTTCCTGACCCACTGGGGCTTTGACTTCCGCCTCTTGGTTGACCCGTCTGAAATGAGCGACTTCCTCCTTGGCTGGGTTTTCATTGACTTCAAACATGATGACATGAACCAGGCTGAGATCGACGAGCATTGCACTTATGGCAAGCCGCCGAAGAAGGAAAAAGATTCCGTCGTAGTGGCACCTGCATCGACCACGGTGACAGAAGAGCAGAAGTAACTTATAATTACAATAACTTTGGAAATGGTGGTATAGAAGCATGGCGTCTTTAGTTCTTGCCGATGCGCTGGTTCCGGCGCGGAGCAATACCCTTTTGAAAAATGCGGGTCTTGTCATTGCTGGTTCCTTTCTGCTGGCTTTGAGCGCTCGCGTTCAATTCCACGTTGGATTGATTCCGATGACGGGACAGACGTTCATGGTTTGCCTGTTGGCTGCGGTGCTTGGCACCAAGCGCGGTCTTGCTTGCATGCTGGCTTATCTGACCGAAGGCGCGATGGGCTTGCCCGTGTTTTGTAACGCTGGTGCTGGACTTGCCTACATGGCTGGGCCAACCTCAGGGTATTTGCTGGGCTTTATCGCAGCGACTTGGTTGATTGGTACGTTGGCCGAGCGTGGTTTTGATCGGAATGTGGGCACCACGTTCCTCATGATGCTAGCGGGTGAAGCGTTGATTTTGGGTCCAGGGATGGTTTCGCTGAGCGCATTTCTTGGCATGCATGCCTCCAATGTCATTACTATCGGGCTGCTTCCCGGTGCGATACTGAAGGCTCTTCTTGCGACGGCGCTGTTGCCGTCGGCGTGGAAACTTTGCCGTCGCAGCAACTAGGCAGCCGCTTCTGTTTGTTGAATTGACGCCTCCGTTTTCTCCACTGTGAGAAAGCGGAGGTTTTTGTTTCGGAGACCTCCCTGTGTTGGAAGAAATCACTGAAGACACCCTCCCCCCCCTTTTGCAAACCCAGTTTTTGGGGCGTCGTTTGTATGCCTTTGGCCAATGCGAATCGACCCTCTTGTGCGCCCGCCAGTTGCTCAAGGGCGCTTCCCCAGCAGCGTTGCACGGCGCTTTGATTGTGGCGGACTACCAAACGGGCGGGCGTGGGCGCAACGGGCACACGTGGACATCTGCCAAAGGGTTGTCGTTACTTTTTACGCTGATTTTGGATGCAACCCACGATGCGTTTGCGTCACCGATGTCCGTAACCTTTACCGCGGCGGTTGCGGTAGTGGAGGCGTTGCGGCGTCAGGGTATTCCGCATTGCAACATCAAATGGCCAAATGATGTGCTATCTCCGGATGGGCGCAAACTCTGCGGCATCTTAACAGAGTCACCTTCGCCCCACGTTTTGATTTCCGGAATTGGCATCAATGTGAATCAGTGTGCCGAAGATTTTCCTGAAGAATTGCGCAACACGGTTTGTTCGGCGCGGATGTTGGCTGGGCAGCCGCTCTCGCGCCTTGCCTTGTTGGCGGATGTGCTGAAGGAACTGGAAAGCAATTTGGAACTGCCGCATCAGGCTATCATTGCTAAATGGCAGCGTCTCTGCAATACACTTGGGCGCAACGTGCGCGTGCGGGTAGCGGGGCACGATACGTTTGGTCAGGCGGTGGGGTTGGATGAGGATGGCAGTTTGATTTTGCGTCGTATGGACGGCTCATTGGAAAATGTGCGCTCGGGCGAGGTGGAGGAATTGCGTCCTTGCAGTATCCCTCCCGTTTTTAGCAGTTAATAGGGGCTGATCGCTCCCCTGAATTCAACTTAAAATTGCGCTAATCGCCTTGACATCACTCTGCAAACTTTGGTAGAGTCCCGTCAGGTCAACCAGACAGTTTAAAGTGGGATTCCCATGACACGCTCTCGCGTAATAACATCTTTCGTTGTGCCGGGCTCTTTTTTTTGCTTCACGCAACTGTTGTTTGCGCAGTCCAGCACCGCTTCTACGCCCCTCCTCGGGGGGGGGCACGGACTACAATTTCGCGACATTTTCTTTCTGTCCATCAGCGCTATCTCGCTTCTTTTGCTCATTGTCCTTGCCGTTTATCTGGCATCCAAAAACGCCCGGCTGGAACGCGCGGAAAAGAACCTCCTGCGCCTTGCCACGGTCATGGAAAATACCGCCGAGGCGATGGTTTTTTATGATTCCAATTCGGTGATCGAATACGTCAACCCGGCTTTTGAAAAATTAACCGGTTATACCAGCACCAAGTTGCTCGGCCATTCCTACGCCAACTTTTTGGGCGATGTCTGGCAAGAAGATGCCTGGAATCGTGATGCTTTTTTTCGTATGGTGCAGGATGCTATTCGCTTGCGGGGAAAATGGGTGGGCAACTACACGATGCGCCGCCAAAACGGGGCACGCATCAAGGTGGAGGCGACCATCGCGCCGATCGTGTCCGGCAGTGGCGAACACACCGGCTTTGTTTCCGCATGGCGTGACACTACCGATCGCGAAAAACAGGAAGGGCACCTGTTTCTTGCCCAGAAAATGCAAGCGTTGGGAACGCTGGCGGGCGGCATGGCGCATGATTTTAACAATGTTTTGCAATCCATTGTCAGCAGCGCATCGCTCCTGCAGGAAGACATTCCAGAAAACAGTCAGTCCTATTCTGATGTCGAAAGCATCTTGGATTCTGCAGACAAAGGCTCGGCTATCATTCGCCAGCTGATCGCTTTCAGCCGTCCCGCACCCACGCGAAAAACGCTGTTGAATATCAATGCGTGCGTGGCCGATGCCGGGCGCTTGTTCAAGCGGCTTTTTGACAAACGGATCAATTTTGAATTCATGCCGGGGATGGACCTGCTTCCGGTCGAATGGGACCAGGGGCAGATCGAGCAAATTCTGGTGAATCTTTGCGCCAATGCGCGGGAAGCCATGCCCGAAGGCGGGACGCTCACGGTTGAAACCGGTAATATTCGTATCAGCCATGAGCACCGCGAAAAGAACCCTCTCGCGACTTTAGGCGATTTCGTTTACCTCTATATTTCCGATACCGGGCCGGGGATTCCGCCCGAACGTCAGGATCGCATTTTTGAGCCGTCCTTTGCTGTTACCCAAAGTGGTGGCGAAACGGATTTTGGGTTAGCAACCGTTTATGGGATTATTAAACAGATGGGCGGTTTTGTGGAGGTGGAGAATGGCGTGGAGATAGGCACTATTTTCCGTTTGTATTTTCCCGCTTCGCAGGGCGAAACCCCGGAGTATGAATCCAAACTGCCCGTTTCTTCTGATGCATTGTCCGCCGGACAGTCCGCCACTATTCTCGTTGCGGAAGATGACCACACGGTGCGCCATTTAATTGTTCGCATTCTGACCTCCGCCGGGTACGAGATTGTTGCCGCCAACAATGGCGAAGATGCCGTTGCGCTTTTTCTCCAGAACCGAGACAAGGTGCAACTGCTCTTACTCGATATGATCATGCCGCGGATGAATGGGTTGAAGGCTGCCGAGCACATTCGGAGCGTGGCGCCGCATATTCCTGTCATTTTTCTGAGCGGTTACACGGCTGATATTATCCTGGATAAAATCGGAACGGAACTGCCCCCGGAAATACTCCAAAAGCCTTTCAAAACGATTGACCTGCTCCTCAAGATCAAAGAGGGGCTGGAGTCCGCCCGGCATCAAGCGTAAAATCCATTAGCATTCTTCAAAACTTTTCGGCAA
>DNPO01000004.1:0-953 GCA_003501375.1 Candidatus Sumerlaeota bacterium
CAAGCCATATAGAAAAGGGAATAAGAAAGTTACAATCTTTTCCCCAGCCATCATAAGGCCCCGCCTCTGAGATGACTTTGCCTCGCTCCGGGTCGCAAAACTGGAGGTGTTCCGTCCATTTCGGATTCGTAGGGTCGGTTTTTATCAGATGCCTATACAAGTGAATGGCAGTTGCATAGTCCGTCTTCGTTTCATAACAAACAGCAAGAAGAGGAATGGCTTCGTCACGAAATTCTTCCTTGCTTAATAAATCCCGCAGGAGATGGATGCCTTCGTCTGGCAATCCTTTTTCGACAAGTTCTGACGCACGGGCAAGTATTTCACGACTCATAATTACTGTTCCTTTGTTTGGTGATGGGATGCCTTGTCGGTCAACACAAATGGGGTCGAGGAAAATTAAATCAAGGGAGAACGATACCTTTGGGAAACCCTTCATGCTGTATCCACTGGTGTTTCTTGTCGATGTTGTAAATGCCAAAGAACATTAGAGTCTCGCTATAGTTTGCAGCGACCCACTGTCCATTTTTCAAATTAAAAGTAATGTTGCAGATGATATATTGATGGAGGTCTGGGTGCCCTTGCTCATAACCGTACAACACAGAAATAATGCCTTGGACTGGACTGACAAGACTATCTGTCTGTACCACATCATAATTACATTTCACGACTCGGAATGTGTTCATGAATACGTAGTTACTGTTAGCCACTCGATTTACAATTGCTTTGAACTCGCTCACAGTGTCTTGTGTTGGTACTGGGGTTTGCGTCGATACTGCGACAGGAGTAGGAGTTGAAGCGGGAACTGGAGTAGGCGCTGGACTTAAATTAGCCATCGCTACCACTGCTTGCTTTTCCTGTTCTTGCCTTTTTGCCAATTCTTGTTGTTTGTTTTTCCGTGGGCCATAAACGCCCTGGTAATATGAGCCACAGGTATAGAAAATGCCCACAAGCAC
>DNPO01000004.1:1371-4552 GCA_003501375.1 Candidatus Sumerlaeota bacterium
CGTGCTGAATAGGCGGACGATGCGCTGGAATCCGCCTGTCGCTGAGACCGTTTTGCATTGCTCGCTGAATTCAAACCATTAGGACTTGGAGTGGTCTTGGGCGTCGAGGAACAATCCTGCTTTTCGTTCGTTTGAATCAAAGGCACAACAACCGTCGCTCCGCAGTTCGGACACTTTCCTGATTTTCCTGCGGAATGTCCTGGCACACAAATGGGGATATGACATTGGGGGCAGTTAAACTGTATGTCCATTTCACTCTCCTGTGATTATTTCGGTTGTTAGAAGTAAACGCTAAAAAAACATCTTTATGGTTGGGACTGACTTGGCGATACCCCGTTGAGTATCTACGTTATTTGGTTGCGGCGGTGGGCAATAAAAAAAGGGAGCACCGTCCAACCGTGCTCCCGCTACAGGGCTTCCACACCCTACTCAGATAGCACAGCACCAGACGATGCCCCCTATCGGGGGCGTCCAGTACTTGTGCGTTCTCTGAGTTTTGCATTCATGGAAAATTCAAAAGTCCATAAATGCGGGTGGAAGGTTTGTAGCGAGAAACGCTCAAGACTTAACGCCAAATTTATTGGCTATGTTCAACTACCAGTTTTTCTTACGTCATCGTTTTGTCTCCGTTTTGTTCAAGCAGGTCATCAGTTCAACCATAGACCTCAGATTTTTATCCCACGTGCCCGCATGGGACTCAAGCTAAATCAACCTCCGTTGTAATTTCCGCATTCCGGGTGAAACAACGCCAAACAGAGAACTTGGTACAAAAGAGGCTATCTGAATAAAAGAAGCCGTTCGGGCTGTGTTATTGGTTTTATTTTGACTTTTTAACTACAGAGGATGAGAATTCTCCGTGGTTGATTTTGATGCTGAAATATCATTTGAAATGAACGAATACATTTGCCATTGGGGAATTTTCCATGCCTGACAACATCCAAGCAGTCGTCTCTCCGCAGGAAATATCAACGTCCGCTACCACTGCGCCTTCGTTACAGATAGACATGGAACTTGACCCAACCGTCAATTTTGCCATGCAGCAAAACGATGTGCCCATTGTGCAATCTCTGAAAATTACCAATCTGACTCAGACGGAAATCCGTGATGTCCAAGTCGAAATTCGGACCGAACCGGAATTTGCGATGCTGTGGAAAACGCAAATCGCATCGTTACCGTCCGCCGGGACATACCATTTAGGCGTGGTGGATTTGGAACTTTCTCCCCAACATCTTCTGGAACTGACGGAACGCGTTGCGGGGATTGTTCATGTCGAGGTAAAAAGCGAGCAAACCGTACTGGCTCAAACGACATCGCGGATTGAGATATTGGCGCATGATGAATGGAGTGGCTTGCGTTCACTCCCGGAAATATTGGCGGCTTTTGTGCTACCCAATCATCCTGATGTGGAACGCATTCTGTCGCGCGCAGCCCAAATTCTCAAGGAATGGACGGGAAATAGTTCCCTGTCCGGTTATCAAAGCAAAGACCGCAAGCGAGTCCTGGAAATTGTTGCGGCGATTTATACTGCCATTCAGAGCCAAGAATTAACGTACGTCAATCCGCCATCCAGTTTTGAACAATGCGGACAAAAGATACGCCTTCCGCACCGAATTTTTGAAAACAAAATGGGGACATGTCTTGACCTTGCCGTATTGTGCGCTGCGTGTGTAGAGCAAGCCGGACTTTTCCCACTGCTTGTATTAACTAACGGGCATGCTTTTACGGGTGCCTGGCTGGAGGAAGAATGCTTTCAGGACAGTGCCAGCGACGACGGGTTACGTCTAAAAAAGCGGATAGACTTGGAAGAAATTTGCGTGTTTGAAACCACGTTGTTAACCGGAAGCGCATCCCTTAATTTTGAGTGCGCCATGCAAGAAGGCAATCGACAGTTGGATGATCTGGATGCGTTCCGTTGCGTTCTTGATATCCAGCGTTGTCGCAAAAGTCGCATCCGCCCCCTTCCTATTCGAGTAAGCGGGACGAGTATCGAAATCGTTTCCACTCCACCTTCAACGGAGTCTGTCATTCCGCAAGAAGCCATAGCCCCGGATTTTTCCGGTTTTGGGAAAGCGCAGCAGGCGGACTTGCTGAATAATACTTCGGGACAAATAACGGAGACTCCTGCAACTCGCCTGGACAAGTGGAAAAGAAATTTGTTGGATTTGACCATGCGTAACCGTCTGTTGAATTTTCGGGAATCGCATAAGACTCTTCCCATTTTGTGTCCCGATCTGTACTCGTTAGAAGATTCTCTGGCGGATGGAGAAGCGTTCAAGATTCTCGAACGTCCCGCAGAGATGTCCGCTGGGCAACCCCGCAGCCAAGAATTGCATTTCCAGCGAACGGGACAAGATGCACTGACGGAACTCATCAAGGCGGAGTTTTCTGCCAAGCGTCTGCGAGCCGATGTAACAGAGAATGAGTTGAATCGTCGCTTATTGGAAATTCATCGCGAAGCACGTAACAGTTTGGAAGAAGGCGGAGCCAACACTCTTTTTCTGGCACTGGGTTTTCTGTCCTGGTATGAAACTTCTGACAGTCAGCAAGCGCGTATAGCCCCCATTATCCTCATCCCGATAGAGTTGAAACGTCGCTCCATGCTGGAAGGGTTTCGCATTTGTTTAGGGGATGAAGAGTCGCGCATCAACACGACCTTGTTGGAACTGCTTGTCCAAGAATTTGAACTGCGTGTCCCCCTGAGTGATCCGCTCCCGACAGACGAACACGGTATTGATGTCCAGGGAATTCTGAACACATTCAAACATGCTGTCAAAAACATCGACCGCTGGGAAGTTCTCGAAAAGGCGCAAATCGGATTATTCTCGTTTACCAAATACCTCATGTGGCGTGACCTTGAGGTACGCGCTGGGGACTTAGCGCGAAACAAAGTCGTTTCTCATTTGATCAACCGTTCCAACAAAGCATTTGTCAATGAAGGAGAATTGCCCCAAGTAGAGCATTTGGACCATACATATAAACCGGAAAATACCTTCTGCCCCCTGAGTTCTGATTCCTCACAGTTGGTCGCAATTCATGCGGCAGCAGAGGGAAAAAGTTTTGTACTGCAAGGTCCGCCAGGCACGGGCAAAAGCCAGACGATTACCAATCTGATTGCGCACTGTCTGGCAACTGGAAAAACCGTTCTGTTTGTTTCCGAAAAAATGGCTGCGTTAAATGTCGT
>DNPO01000300.1 GCA_003501375.1 Candidatus Sumerlaeota bacterium
GCGGCCGTTGGTGTCGCGACGGAAGTTGCAACCTTGGCACTGTTTTTTTTGACCGGCTTGACTGCGGATGATTTCGTTGTAGCGGTTGATACGGTCTTCACCCCTTTGGAATCCGAGGTTGGGCTTTTAACCACTTTGGCTTCGTCCGCGCCCATAAGAAAGAGCGCCGCAAGGCTGCTCCACGCCATAGCAAAAAGTAAAAATCCTACGCGTTTCATAATCATCTCCTTGATTAAATCCTGTGCGGAGCATTGTTTCTCTAGCCCGCACTAGTTACTCACTCTCACTCTACTACAAATGTTGCAAAAGTGAAACCCTTCTCTTGGGATAAAATAATTCTGCGGCAAAAAAGGGGGTGCTTTGCCAGCGCCCCATGCGGGAGCGACTTTTCCCGCAGCCCGTTTTCACCTTGACAGTCCTGCCGCCGTTTGTTTATATCAGAAGGTAAAGGTTTGGCGTTGTTTAATTTGCCTCAACCTTAGGAGGGTGAAGCCATGACTAAAGCAGAAGTAGCCGCTAAATTAGCTAACAAAATAGGCCTGTCCAGCAAACAAAGCGTGGAAGCCGTGGAAATTTTCTTGGAATGCGTTAAAGCCGCACTCAAACAGGGTGACCGCGTTTCGCTCGTGGGATTTGGTACCTTTTTCGTCAAGGAGAAGGATGCCCGCAGTGGGCGCAACCCCCGCACGGGTAAAAATATCGACATTCCCGATAAGCGCGTGGCGGTGTTTAAACCGGGGCGCGAATTGCGTGAGTTGGTAAAAAACCTGACGGGTTGTGAAACGGCGGAATAGTCTGGACACGCTGGAAGATCGAGTTTTCCGAAGGGAATGGTCATGCGTCGTAAAAAAGATATAGTGGTTTCCGTACAGGAACTTGCCGAAAAATTGGGCGGGCACGTGGTGGGCGTTTCTGAAGGTGCGAGCGTTTCCCTGTCCTGCCTGAATACATTGGAAGAAGCAGGCGCGTCAGACATTGCGCTGATTGCCTCCGAAAAATATCTGGCAAAAGCGGAAGAAAGCCAAGCGGGTTGTTTTCTTGTTTACGAAAAAACCATCGTGCCGAACCGTCCCTGTGTGGTGGTGGATCACGTCTGGAAAAGCGGTCTGCGTTTGTTTGATCTCTGGTTCCCGGATGAAAAACCGGCGGCGGGCGTTCATCCCAGCGCAGTGGTGGATTCCACGGCGCGTTTGGGTACTGGCGTTTCTATCGGCCCGCTTGTGGTGGTTGAGGCTGGCGCGGAAATTGGCGATGGGGCGGAAATTGGCGCGCAATGCTTCATCGGACGCGATGCTAAAATTGGCGCGGGTTCGTTGTTGTACGCCGGGGTTCGCGTGATGGAACGCGTGCAAGTTGGTCGGGGCGTGATTTTGCATCCCGGTGTCGTGCTGGGCGCGGATGGTTACAGTTATGAAATCATCGATTTCCGCGCGGTGAAAATTCCGCAGGTCGGTACCGTGGTGATTGAGGACGATGTAGAGATTGGCGCGAATACCTGTGTTGATCGTGCGTTCCTGCGCGAGACACGCATTGGGGCTGGAACCAAGATTGACAACTTGGTTCAAATTGCGCACAACGTGCAGGTTGGCCGCATGTGCGGCATGGCGTCGCAGGTCGGGATTGCCGGATCGACCAAGATTGGCGATGGCTGCATGTTTTGGGGCAAGGCTGGTATCAAGGACAATATTACCATTGGCAGTCGCTCGGAAATTATGGCGTATTCCGCGCCGCAGAGCGATGTGCCTGCTGGTTCACGGCTTCTTGGCATCCCCGCGGTTCCAGTTATGGATCAGGCGCGTATTTACGCCGCGCAACGCCAGTTGCCCGACATGTTGAAGCGCCTGAAGAAACTGGAAAAAATGATAGAAAAAGAGGGTGCTAAATAACCGCATGGCATCTCAACCCATCCCCGCATCTCTCGCTTCTCGATCCTTGGATACGCTGAAGGCCTGGTTGGTTCCCGGTCTTGGGCACCTCCCCCTTGATCCGCTGTATCGCCGCCGCGGCCTGTGGTATGGCGGACTGATCCACCTGACCTTTCTGATTGGCATATGCATGCACGGCGGTGTGGTGTGGCCAAACTGGAATCCGCAAGACCCCACATTTAATGTCGTCAATAATTTAACCTTTGTTGTGCAGATGTTTGCTGGCTGGCCCGCGCTGATTTCGCTCGGCAGCCTCTTTGCTGGGTTTGCACCGCTCAAGGCGGTGGAGCCGCACGCTTGGTTTGAACTCGGATCGTTTTACTGCCTGGTGGCGGGTGCGCTCAACTACTTCGTAATTTGCAATGCGGCGGACCTCCGCCGTAAAAAAACCGCAGCGAGCGCTGCGGTCAAGCAAGAGAAAGCCTCCTCGTGAACTGGTTCGGACTCGCCCATATCTTTTCCCTTATCTACCTCACCGGGATTGTTGCTTTCGTCATCGGCCTGCAGGAAGTACCTGAAGACAAGTCTGCGGATACGCAAGATGGAGCGGCGCAACCCAATCCCCTCAACAGCCCAGCCACGCGTCACGTTCTTGGCTGCTGGGGTAAAATGCTGGGAAGCCTCGTGGGCTTGGGGCTGATTGTTTACATCCTGAGCCTGTTCTCAAACTAAATTATGAATCAGGAATTACGAATGACTGATTAAAAAACATCCCCCATTTTTCCTCTCCACGAATTCCGTCCGTAATTCGTAACTCCTCGCTCGTAATCGAAAACCATGATTTCCCTCAACCACCTTCAGTTATCTTTTGGTAGTCGTCCCATTCTTAAAGATGTACATCTCAGCATCCGCGAAGGCGAGTGCATCGCCGTCGTCGGCCCAAACGGATGCGGCAAGTCCACGCTCCTGCGTGTGATTGCCGGCATCGAGCACCCCGACACGGGTGAAGTTCGCGTTCCCAACAAATACACCATTGGTTACCTGCCGCAGGAAGCCGACCTTTCCGCGTCGC
>DNPO01000043.1:0-1577 GCA_003501375.1 Candidatus Sumerlaeota bacterium
GAACACATTATCTTCTTTGAACAGGAAACCTGCACATGAAAACTCTTTCCCTTTTCAAAAGCCTGTTGTTTGCTGGAATCATCGCTGGAATTTCCGTTGCAGTTTGGGCTGCAGAAGAGACAGCCACCCTCAGTCCCGGCGAAGCGCTCATGCAAATCAAGACGGGCAATGCGCGATATGCCAGTGGCAAATCAAAATTTCCGCACATTGCAGCCAACCGCCGCAAAGAAACCGCTGAGGGTGGGCAACACCCGGTTGCCACGATTATTTCTTGCTCGGATTCGCGTGTGCCCCCGGAGTATTTGTTCGACCAAGGGGTGGGCGATATCTTTGTGGTGCGTGTGGCGGGCAACGTTTGTGACACGGACGAAATTGGCTCGGCTGAATACGGTGTTGGACACTTAAAAACTCCGGTGTTGGTTGTGTTGGGGCATACCAAGTGCGGTGCGGTAACTGCCGTTGCCACGGGAGCGCAAGTGCATGGGTGCATCCCGAAACTGGTGGATAACATTGCGCCAGCCGTGGAAACCGCCCGCAAGAAAAATCCCGGCAAAGACGCTAAAGACCTTATTCCCCAGGCAACGCGTGAGAACGTGTGGCAATCCATCCAGGATTTGATCACGCGAAGCGCCGAAGTACGCGAGTTAATCGAAAAGGGCCAACTGCGCGTGGAAGGCGCGATTTATGATATTAGTTCGGGCGAGATTGACTGGATGGGCCAGCACCCAGATGAGAAGGCGTTGTTAAAGGCTGGCGAAAAAACTGAAGGACATGGCGAACCGGCACCGGGCAATGGGCATGCTGCTGCGGCAGTATCGCACGATGCACCTGCGGTAGCCCATGGCGCTCCGGCGGATGCGCATGCTCCGGCAGCAGCCCCTGAACACGGCACCCCTGCCGCTGCGCATCACTAAAAGGACAAGTTATTTCATGGTGCTTTCTGCTAAAAAAATATTGGTGGCGCTGAGCGGCGGGGTAGATTCCGCCGTGGCAGCGGGATTACTCAAAGAACAGGGGCATGACGTAACTGGTGTGTTTTTATGCCTGCGGCGGGGCGATTCCGACAAAGCGGGCGGTGCCCGTTCGTGTTGTTCACCCAAAGACGCTGAGGATGCGCGTATTGTGGCCGAGGCGCTGGGCATCCGGCGCAACGTGCTATCGGTAAGCGAACGCTTTGACCCGATCATTGATGAGTTTGTGGCGGAATATGCGCGTGGGCGCACGCCCAATCCGTGTGTGCATTGCAACACGCATGTGAAGTTTGGCTACTTGCTGCAAATGGCGGAAGTGGGCGGATTCGATTATCTGGCCACGGGGCATTATGCACGGATCGGCGAATATCAGGGCCGTCCGGCTGTCGCGCGGGCGCGCAACATCAA
Organism: Candidatus Sumerlaeota bacterium; assembly: GCA_003501375.1. GTDB lineage: Bacteria > Sumerlaeota > Sumerlaeia > UBA8349 > UBA8349 > UBA8349. The sequence continues at coordinate 1,380 of DNPO01000043.1, forward strand.
GAAGGATCAGTCGTATGTATTGATGGGGCTGCCCGGAAACCAACTGGGACGCATCATGTTTCCGCTCGGCGAATTGGAGAGCAAAGCCGAAGTGCGGGAGCACGCGAAGCGGTTTGGTCTGCCCGTTCATGACAAACCAGATAGTCAGGAAGTGTGCTTTGTGCCCGAGGGCGGGTATATGGAATTGCTGCGCGAGCG
>DNPO01000043.1:1941-3288 GCA_003501375.1 Candidatus Sumerlaeota bacterium
CTGGGCATTTCCGCGCCATTTCCGTTGTACGTCGTACGGCTTGAACCGGAATCTAACACGGTTGTTGTTGGATATCGCGATGCGCTGGCGTCGCGTTCGTTCCGCGCGAATCAGGCCAACTGGCAACATGCCATTGAACCGGAGTTCGTCGCAAACATCCAAATTCGTTATAAGCACCGGGGCGAACCGGGGCGCGTGCGTTTGCTGGAAAACAATGCGTTTGAGGCGGAGTTTGACGCGCCGGTGGATGCGATTACGCCGGGGCAGGCCGCTGCGATTTATGTGGGCGATGTGTTGCTCGGCGGTGGGTGGATTGAGTAAAACTTGTCTGGGAAACGCTGTTTACCGCAATGCCGATTGAATAAATTCCAGCGGCATGAGCGTGGCTTCATGAATCTGCTCCACGCTCAGCCCGTTTCGTTCCAGGCGCAATATCACCGATTCCATTGTCTCTCCCAGTTCAATGATATGCCGGTCGGGGTCGTAAAAACGGCAAACACGCTGCTTCCACGGCTGCTCAATAACGGGATGGATAAAAGTGACGTGCTCTTGCACCAGACGGTTGTAATCGTCGTCAATGTCGTTGGTTTCAAAATATAGTTCCCCGGCATGCGCTCCGTGAACGATTTCCGACGGGGCCATTTTCAGCAGATTCGCGTAGTGTGTTTCCAGGTGGATGGCAAAGTCGCCTTCAAAAGAAACGTTTTCGCCAAAATCAAATTTTACTTTTTGGCCCAGCACATCCCGGTAAAATCGCGTCGAGACGGCAATGTCTTTCACCACAATCAAGGGGCAAACGAAACGCATTATTGCACTCCCGCAGAAGAATCCAACGCTCTGAAACCTGCTTGAAATATACCTGATGCAATTTTCCAGAAAAGCAAAAACCACTAACAGCCGCTGATATGAGCGGATGTTAGTGGTTTTATTGTAATACGCGAAATTACTGCACGTGTACCACGCCGGAACCCTCGACGATTTCGCCGATGCGGTGCGCGGGATAGCCCAGACGTTTCAGGCGTTTGATAATCGGCGCGGCATCCTTCGCCGCGACTACCATTGTGTAGCCCACGCCCATGTTGAACACGCGGAACATCTCGTCTTCTTCCACCGGGCCGTTGTTCTGAATGAAGTCGAAAATTGGCAGACGCGGCCAAGAGGTCTTATCAATCACGGCATCGCAGTTGGATGGCAACGTGCGGTTGAGATTGCCTTCCAAGCCGCCGCCCGTAATGTTTGCCATGCCCTTGATCTTGTACTGCTTCATCACGCCCAGAACGGCATTGACGTAGATGCGCGTGGGGGTGAGCAAGGCTTCTCCGGCGGTCATACCGAGTTCTTTTACCT